>JBGTHR010000219.1:0-2279 GCA_041746095.1 Gammaproteobacteria bacterium
TGACAACCCCAAACCTGTCGTGATTGCACTGGAGGAGTTCATAGTCCACGGCCTCAAGTATGCTTTTCCTCCCGACAGGGGCACATTAACACGTGGCATGCTGACCAGCAGTGCTGCTTCACCACTGGCGGAAATCAGTCCACACCCGGACAACATGCCTCCCGTGTGGCCGCACCCCAAAGGCAGGCACGAAGGCTATGCGTTCTCCCCTTTGTATCGATCGGCTCCCGAAGCGGCCATGGTTGACCCGTATCTCTATGAGTTGCTGACATTGGTCGATACCATACGCGATGAGCGCTCACGTGAACGCAACCTGGCGGTAGCGCAACTCAGACCGCGCTTGAAACGGGCGCTGGAAGACACGCCAACTGAGTGATGCAGACTAAATATTTCAAAAAACCATGGAATGATTAGTGGCCAGACTGTCAAACCATTTTTTATAAATAAAATAGGATATTTAACCAGCAATGAAAGTAATAACGGTTTTCGCAGCATCCTGTATCGCCTTCGCACTGACTGCGTGTGACTCGAAAGATAATTCGGACGAAAATAATCAAACTACGGAGAAAGAATCCATGCAGACACAGCAGGAAAATACGCCAGCAGCCAGTTTCCTCGAAATGAATGCAAAAAAAGACGGTGTAGTCAGCCTGCCTAGCGGTCTGCAATATAAGATACTCAAAGAAGGCGACGGCAAATCACCTAAAGCCACTGATTCTGTAACAGTGGACTACCGTGGCACGCTCACCAATGGCAAGGAATTCGACAGCTCCTATTCACGCGGTCAACCGGCCACCTTCAACCTTAACCAGGTCATTGCAGGCTGGACTGAGGGTGTACAGCTCATGAAAGAGGGCGCTAAATGGGAATTCTTCATTCCAGGCGAACTTGCCTACGGAGAGAGTGGTGCGGCGGGAGGAGTGATCGGTCCTGATGAAACACTGATATTCGAAGTGGAGCTAATCAAGGTAAATTAATTCGCCGAATTTATATCATTAAATCGAAATTCAAGCAAAGCTATTTACCAATAATCTCTACCCCCGCGCATGCGGGGGTACCGGTAATCATAATAGATTCACACTGGCGTCATCGGGGGCTGATATCCACCAATCTGGCGCATATTCCGCTAGCGGGTTTCCCTCACCGACGACCCGCACACCGGATGTCTTCGAATAATTATTCGGGGTCCCGGCTGATCACCTCAGCGCGACGGTTCAGCACCTCTTTGCGTTGTTCCTGGTTGATGTTCTCCATCTCAGCAATTACGTTTTGACTGATACCGGCGTTGCGTAATTGGTCCCGCTGCCCCGTGCTTAGCTCGAATACCTGATTCGTCGCACGCAGGCGGTCGAGCATTTCTTCATCGTTTAATCCAGCCTTACCCATGGCCTCGACTTCATCCAGCGTGACGAATCCGTCGTCATTGAGATCGGCGGTGTCCGCCCCGTCAACGTCCGCAGCGGTTGCCGGCTGAGTGCGCGCCTGTTCGACGGCCTGTTGGGCATCGTCGCTATTATCGCCAACGATCTTGTCGTAATTCGCGCCAATCAGGTAGCCTGCGCCGGCACCGGCGGCTCCGCCCAATAGAGTTGCAAACAGGCCGCCAGATACGACATTGCCAATCACTGCGCCGGTTGCGCCACCTGCCACCGCACCCTGCTGTTCTCGACTGCCGGGCAGACTCTCGCAACCTGTCAGCAAGAGTGATGTCACAATCAAATCCAGTACTATAAAACTCTTTAATTTGATATTCATAATGCGTTCCTGTGAATCAGCATTCACGTGCTATGGTTAGTAAAGTCACCTGATCCATCCTTACGGAGATCTTGACAGATCAAGCAACGCTCTTTTTTAATATAGATAAGCAATGAACGCGCCAATCAATGAAATATTGTGCCCTACGATTGGAAACCAAGCCACCGAATAATGAATCGAACTACGGATAAGTCCCATTAAACTGGAGAAGATGCAACCGTGACACAATCGAACTTTAGCGGAGGCTGTCTGTGCGGTTCCGCACATTACCAAATCAGTGGTGAAGCTGCCCGGTTTTATCACTGCCATTGCAGCCGCTGCCGCAAGGCTACCGGTACTGGGCATGCCACCAATCTCATAGTCAAGACCGAGAGCGTGACATGGACTCAGGGAGAGGATTTGCTGAGTCGTTATAAGGCGCCGGAAGCCGAGCGCTTTAGCACCTGTTTCTGCAAAAACTGCGGCAGTCTCTTGCCGCGTTATGTGCCGGAATTGAATATGGTGGTGATTCCCGCCGGTTCATT
>JBGTHR010000220.1:0-5679 GCA_041746095.1 Gammaproteobacteria bacterium
GCCGCTGTGCCTTCGGAGAAGGTAGGGTGTTCTAGGGATCACTTAAGGTTCTCTACAGTCTGACTAGAGTGGCCACCCTGTGTACCTAGATGTGTACCCAGATGTGTACCACGGAGTGCTGTAGAGAATTCTAGCTTAGGAGAGAACCAAGGTTATCAAGCACTTAGCTGATAACCTTGGTATATTTGGTGGAAGCGGCGGGAATCGAACCCGCGTCCGCAAATCCTCTGCCTTTGGTACTACATGCTTAGCCGCGTCTTTAGTTTAACCATTCACCGTCCGAAGGGCAGGGCGTTGAATAGCTGGCCTGTAGGTGTAAATTTAGCAGATAGGCCCCAGGCGGGCTTTTCCGCGAGCTTATGATAGATGACGCCTGAGTAGCACGCATAAGCACGAAGCAGTCAGACGGCTTTACAACTGTTTTTTAGGCAGCTAAAGCGTAGTTGTCGTCGTTGGCAACTATAAGTTTGCAGCATTATTTACGAGGCTAGCTGTATCCTCGGCATGCACCTCTGGTTTTGTAACCCACGTCGAAGCCAGGTCGCCCCCAAGGTTTTCAATTGGACATTCTACGCCTCTGTCAGTTCCCTGTCACAAATCCTGCAAATCAGCTAAATCTCTGGCTTCGAGTGCGTAAATTCGGTGAATTCGCTATCATGTTGTGATGATATTAACACTCCAATTACTCACAATAATTTATAGCTGATGCGCGTACTTCCCGGTACTCCTTTTCTGTCTGAATTCCGGCGTAAGCGCCTTCTGGTAGAACTCAGAAGCCGTATCCCGGCGATAAATGATGTGCATTGCGGTTATCTGCATTTTGTCAATCTGGACAGCTCGCTGAGTAAGGACCAACACGAAGCACTGGAGTTTCTGCTGGCTTACGGGGAAGACCGAACTCCCGTGCCAGTTACGGGTGAGCAAATACTCGTTATACCCCGGCCAGGAACAATTTCCCCCTGGTCCAGCAAGGCAACTGATATCGCACATAATTGCGGCCTGGCGGGGCTGGCGCGTATTGAACGGGGGGTGGCGTATTACTTTCATTGCACAGTCCCTTTGCAAAGTGCTGATCTGAAAGCCATATATCCGCTGTTGCATGATCGTATGACCGAAATCGTGGTACGCGAGCCGGGTGATGCCGAGCGTCTGTTTATGAAGCAAGACCCGGCGCCACTGATTCATATTGATTTTGGCGATAATGCCAGTGCGGCTCTGCGGCTTGCGAATGCCAGAATGGGTCTGGCGCTGTCCGAGGACGAGATCGACTATCTGGTTGAGAACTACATTAGCCTGGGGCGAATACCCACGGACGTGGAGCTGATGATGTTCGCACAGGCAAACTCCGAGCACTGCCGCCACAAAATATTCAACGCCGACTGGATTATCGATGGGCAGCGTCAGTCTAGTACTTTGTTCGGCATGATTCGCAATACATACACGCATGCCCCGGAGGGAATTCTTTCCGCCTATAAGGACAATGCCTCGGTAATTGCAGGACTTCCTGGCGCGCGCCTGTTAACTGATCCCCAGACCCATGAGTACCAGTATGTGAATGAGGATATTCACATACTGATGAAAGTGGAGACGCACAATCACCCAACCGCCATCTCACCATTTCCGGGTGCCGCGACCGGTTCAGGCGGCGAGATTCGTGATGAGGGCGCCACGGGCTCTGGAAGCAAACCCAAGGCGGGTCTGTGCGGCTTTTCCGTTTCAAATCTTCGTATCCCTGGCTTTGAGCAACCCTGGGAAACCGATTATGGCAAACCTGAGCGGGTCGCATCGGCACTGGAAATTATGCTTGATGGTCCCATCGGCGCGGCTGCATTTAATAACGAGTTCGGTCGTCCCAATCTGGCGGGATATTTCCGTACCTTTGAAGAAATGTCACCCACGGTCCATGGCGCCGAACTGCGCGGCTATCACAAACCCATCATGATCGCCGGCGGCCTCGGTAGTATTCGGCCACACCACATTAACAAGCAATCCCTGCCAGTGGGCACTCCTATAGTAGTTTTGGGTGGACCCGCTATGCTCATCGGGCTGGGTGGCGGCGCGGCATCTTCGATGACGAGTGGCGCGAGCCATGAGGCCCTGGACTTTGCCTCGGTGCAGCGGGGTAATCCCGAGATGCAGCGTCGCTGTCAGGAGGTCATCGATCAGTGTGTTGCGTATGGCGCGGATAGCCCAATTCTTTCCATGCACGATGTCGGGGCCGGTGGGCTTTCCAACGCTCTACCAGAACTCATTAATGATGCTGGCCGTGGCGGTCAGTTTGAACTGCGCGCCGTGCCTAATGCCGAGCCTGGAATGTCGCCTCGTGAGATCTGGTGCAACGAGGCTCAAGAGCGTTATGTGCTGGCAATTGATGCGCGCAAGCTGGATGTCTTTGAGACCTTGTGTGAACGCGAACGCTGTCCCTATGCAGTAGTAGGTCAGGCCACGAAAGATTCGCAATTAGTCGTGGGCGACGGCCACTTTAATACTACGCCAGTGGATATGTCTCTCGAAGTGTTACTCGGTAAACCGCCTAAACTTCTACTGGATGCGCATCATCAGACCCACACCAAATACGAGTTTGACACTCGAAAAATAGATATTAATGAGGCCATCGAGCGAGTAATGCGTTTGCCCTCGGTGGCGTCCAAGAGTTTTTTGATCACAATCGGCGATCGCACGGTGACCGGGTTGGTTGGGCGTGACCAGATGATAGGTCCGTGGCAGGTCCCGGTGGCGGATGTCGCAGTGACCTGCAGCAGCTATAGAGGATACACCGGTGAAGCCATGGCAATGGGAGAACGCGCGCCGCTGGCGTTAATCAATCCTGCCGCTTCCGGTCGCATGGCAGTTGGAGAGGCCATCACCAATATTGCCGCCGCATCGATTGTAAAACTCTCAGATATTAGGCTTTCCGCCAACTGGATGGCGGCGGCAGGACATCCGGGTGAAGATGCCGCACTATTCGACACAGTAAAGGCCGTGGGTATGGAATTATGTCCCGCTTTAGGGATTGCCATACCGGTGGGTAAGGACTCCTTGTCCATGAAGACTGTTTGGGAGCAGGATGGCGCAACTATGCAGATGGCGGCGCCGCTCTCACTTATCGTCACTGCGTTTGCCCCGGTGAACGATGCGCGTAGCACACTCACCCCCCAGCTGCAGACATCATCAGGTGATACGGATCTGATACTGATCGATCTTGGTAAAGGCAGGCAGCGAATGGCGGGCTCGGCCCTTGCACAGGTATACAAGCAGATTGGACACCAGGCCCCGGATGTGGATGACGCCACAGTCATCAAGGCATTCTTCGGTTGTCTGAATGAACTACGCGGTGATGAACTGATCCTTGCCTATCACGATCGCTCGGATGGTGGTTTGTTCGTGACGCTAAGCGAGATGGCCTTTGCCGGACATACCGGCATCACCATTCAACTCGACACCTACGGCGAGGATTTTATTAACGCGCTGTTTAATGAAGAACTGGGTGGCGTAGTACAGGTGCGGCATGCGGATACTGATCAGGTGCTGGTGATGTTGCGCGAGGCAGGTCTGGGCCAATGCAGTCATGTCGTCGGCAGCCTCAACGAAGCAGATGTGATTGAGATTCTGCATGGGGGTCAGCAGAGACTCTCCCGGCCCCGCGCAGCACTCCAGCGGCTCTGGGCCGAGACCAGTTACCGCATGCAGTCATTGCGGGATAACCCTGAATGCGCCGAACAGGAATATAACAGACTGCTGGATGCGAAGGATCCGGGTATTGTCCCGCATGTCAGGTTTGATATGGAAGACGACATCACACTGCCATATATCAATATCCTGTCCAAACCACGCGTGGCAATCCTGCGGGAACAGGGCGTAAACGGACAGGCCGAGATGGCGGCCGCATTTGACGAGGCGGGTTTTACCGCTGTCGATGTACATGTAAGCGATGTGATTGATGGGCGTGTGACTTTGCAGGAATTTCAGGGTGTTGCGGCCTGTGGTGGCTTTTCCTACGGCGATGTCCTCGGTGCAGGCGGCGGTTGGGCTAAATCCATTCTGTTCAACAGTAGGGCGCGTGATGAGTTCTCGGCGTTCTTTGAACGTGAAGATGTGTTCGGTCTGGGTGTCTGCAACGGCTGCCAGATGTTTTCACAACTGTACAGCCTGATACCCGGCACCGAGCACTGGCCACGATTCGTGCGCAATGAATCCGAGCAGTTTGAGGCGCGAGTCTGCATGGTGGAAGTGCTGCCGTCACCTTCTATTCTACTCTCTGGTATGCAGGGTTCTATCCTGCCGATTGCGGTAGCGCACGGGGAGGGCAGAGCACACTTTGATGAGGTTACGGCCGATGCGGTCATGCGAACCGGGCTGGTATCGATGCGTTACGTCGATAACTACTCTAATCCGGCGGAAACATATCCGGCCAATCCCAACGGATCGCCTTACGGGATTACCGCGCTCACCAGTACGGACGGTCGTTTTACCATCATGATGCCGCATCCCGAGCGGTTGTTTCGCAGCGTGCAATATTCCTGGCATCCACCAGGCTGGGCCGAAGCAGGACCATGGTTGCGGATGTTTCGCAATGCCCGCGCCTGGATCGATTGACCACTTCATTTTACTGCCCATCATTGGCCGTATGACCAGATATAGTTGATGGAAAAACGGAGAGCAAGTCACAGAAATATTCCCTGATAAGCCATACTCTGGAACAAGTACAACGCAAGATGTAACCTAGAAATCACTTTAATGGATAAATATTATGCTTTTCAGCGTGATGAGCAACCAAAATAAGGTAATTATTCATTTTCAATACGCAATATTTGGCCTATAATATTTGCATTTCTACATGCTTGGTGCAGCACTCACATGAATCCACTTACTCTTCGAGCTTTTGCAATTCGTGTGACGATATCCACTGTATTATTGGCGATTGTCTTGCCTGCGCATAGCGAGTGGTACGTGAGCTCTGAAGCGCGTTCGAGTGAAACTCCCCTGAATCTGCGAAAATTTGATCTAAACAGTCTGAATTCCGATAATTTCAACAACGCAGAGCCCAGTGTGTCCCTGTTCGGTGGCTATAGGCCAAGTGATAATTTTGCTGTCGAATTAGGTTATGCCGATACTGCCGAGCAGGATTTCGATACAGTAGAAGTGGGTAAAAGCTTTCGCGCGCCCGGTACAATCACCAAGGACATCGATGGCGACAGTGTTTTCCTCTCCGGTATCGGCAGTGTGAATGTAAACGACAACTCCTCGCTGTATCTCAAGGCAGGGCTGTATAACTGGACCTTAAGTACATCACTTTCACAGTTGTCCGACAGCGACAGCGCTTCTCAGAAGCGCAATGGCACCGATGTATTTTATGGCTTGGGCGCGAAGTTCGACATTACCAGTACTTTCGGCATCAGAGCTGGTTGGGAACGCTACGAATTCAACGACGGTGACGTGGATTTTCTATCAACAGAGTTTAACTTTGAGTTCTAACTATCTGATAATTAGTCTATATTATTAATGAATTGACTCCAATTCATCTCGATCCTACACAGCCTGTCATTCCGCATAGAGCGAGTACAGTATTCCGCTGGGACATCCCGGTAGCCAAGCCTCTGCAAGATCATCTAAACTAGCTGCACTATAGCTGCTGTAATAATCGACCTTGTTTGCCGATGTGCGTCTAACTCTGCAGAT
>JBGTHR010000221.1:0-6666 GCA_041746095.1 Gammaproteobacteria bacterium
CTTGAAGATCCACCATACGGCCGCAAGACAAAAGACCATGAAGGTCAGAGTCATGGCGAGACTGACGCCAACACTGACATCCGAAGACCCGTAGAAACTCCAGCGAAATCCGCTGATCAGGTAGAGTACCGGATTGAATAGAGTGATAGTGCGCCACAAAGGCGGAAGCATATCGATGGAATAAAAACTGCCGCCGAGAAAGGTCAACGGCGTGACGATCAGCATCGGCACGAGTTGCAGCTTCTCGAAACCATCGGCCCAGATGCCAATAATAAATCCGAACAGGCTGAAGGTTACCGAAGTGAGCACAAGAAAGGTAATCATCCACAGCGGGTGGACGATGCTGTAATCGACAAAAACCCGCGCCGTAAGCAGTATAATAATACCCAGGATAATCGATTTGGAAGCTGCCGCGCCGACATATCCGGCGATGATCTCTACATAGGAAACAGGCGCGGAAAGGATCTCGTAGATCGTACCTGAAAACTTTGGCATGTAGATGCCGAACGAAGCATTCGATATACTCTCGGACAGCAGGGACAACATGATTAGGCCAGGCACGATGAAGGCGGCGTAGCTGATGCCATCAATTTCGACCATGCGCGAGCCGATTGCTGAACCAAACACAATGAAATAAAGTGAGGTCGAAAGCACAGGCGATATGATGCTCTGCATGATCGTGCGCCAGGTTCGCGCCATCTCGAAGAAATAGATCGCCTTGATGGCATAAATGTTCAAGGCCGTGCATTCACCAGATTGACGAAAATTTCCTCCAGAGAACTCTGATCGGTCTGCAGATCCTTAAAATCTATGCCATGCTCGGCGAGACGCCGCAAAAGGCTTGCAATTCCTGTTCGCTCACCCTCCTGAACATCGAAGGTATAGACCAATTCATACCCATCGGCCGACAGCACTAGCGGGTAACCTGCAAACTCGTCCGGCAACTTTTCGAGAGGACTTTGCAGATGCAGCGTGAGCCTTTTTTTGCCGAGTTTTTCCATCAGCTTGGCCTTGTCTTCGACCAGTATGAGCTCGCCTTTACTGATGACTCCGATTCGATCGGCCATTTCCTCGGCCTCTTCAATGTAGTGGGTAGTCAGGATAATGGTCACGCCATTGGCCCTTAAGCCTCTGACCATTTCCCACATATCACGCCGCAGTTCAACATCAACACCGGCAGTCGGTTCGTCAAGAAACAGGATACGCGGCTCATGCGACAAGGCCTTGGCAATCATTACGCGGCGCTTCATGCCACCCGACAGCGTCATGATTTCGGCATCCTTTTTCTCCCACAGAGAGAGATCGCGCAGCACCTTCTCAAGGTAAGCCGGATTTGGCGGCTTGCCGAACAGGCCTCGGCTGAAACAGACTGTATCCCAGACACTCTCCCACAGGTCAGTTGCGAGCTCCTGAGGAACCAGGCCAATCTTGGCGCGGGCGGCTCGATAGTCCCTGACCACATCATGGCCATCCGCCAGAACGATGCCTTCATCAGCATTGACGATTCCGCAGATGATACTGATCAGGGTTGTTTTGCCGGCGCCATTGGGGCCCAGCAGCGCGAATATCTCACCTTTTTTTATCTCAAGATCAATGTTTTTCAGCGCCTGAAAACCACTGGCATAGATCTTGGAAAGCCTGGATACCGAAATGACTGTCTGAGGATGACTTTCACTATTGTGTGAGAAACTCACGCGCGCGACCTGTCCTTTTAATACTGAAGAATTAAACTGCGTTTCTGAATGCCACAACAAATATATCCTCAAGCACGATTTTTTACTGGCGGATCGGCAAAAATTTTACTGGTTACATTGTCGCTTATCAAAAATAATTTACAAATACGTTTTTCAGCTGCTTGTTTTCAACGACTTGAATGATAGAGTCGGGATCGGTCAAGCATAACGTAGGACGATTACTTAGTCTCTGATGGTTTCCAGTTTACTATCTCCAATGCATCATCAACCTTCCATGCAGACCTGCATTTATCTAGATGACAATATTCATCCAAAGCCATGATAAAGCGCCTTCTTGGCAGCAGTTCCGCACCCAGACTGCTGACATGCAGCGAGGGTACCTGGCAGTCTATGAGGTGGAAATTCCACTTTTGCAGATGTCTGGCAAGGTACGCCATCGCCACTTTGGAGCTGTCCGCAGTATTGCTAAACATGGATTCGCCAAAAAAGATCCGGTCTATAGCTATACCATAAAGACCGCCGATAAGCGCTCCAGTTTCATTCCATACCTCGACAGAATGAGCATATCCTTGAGCGTGCAATCGGCAATAAGCTTCCTGCATGTCACGGGTTATCCAGGTGCCTCCACCACTTCGCCGGGGAACTGTGCAGGCCATAATTGTCTGGTGAAACGCATGGTCGAAACTGACAGACCAGAGTCTGTTGCGTAATGTCTTACGCAGACTACGGCTGATATGCAGCCGGTCAGGATATAGTACGGCGCGTGGATTAGGCGACCACCACAGTATTGGTTGCCCCTCCTCATACCATGGGAATATACCTTGATGGTATGCCTGAAGAATTCGCTCACTACTCAGGTCGCCACCCGCTGCCAGCAGTCCATCGGGATCGGTTAGCGCGGATTCAACGGAAGGAAAAGGCGCTTGCGGGTTATGCGGATCCAGCCAGTTGATCATAGCCACTTCTGATTGTGCGGCAATTGGTGATAATAGACGATTATATTGTTTCGTAATTCCAACAAGGTACTCGACACGTAAGCAGTGATTAATATGGCCTGAATATGAGCTGCTGGCCTCGCACACTATAGTGTAAATCCGCTTACAATGATCCAGCCACTCAGCTTATCCAACTGGAGAGCTGCTCTCAATTCGTTATCGACCTGAACCTGGCTTATAATAGGCAGTCTTGGTAACTGGCATTTTGCAAGCAACTATAATTTTGCCCTGCCGTCATCGATTAATTTTATACAGGGATTATCAATCCATATCAGCACTACAGCATTAATTTGTTGATCTCCACCTGGTTGGCTGTATTCAAACCTTAGGCAATATCAAATGTCAATTTGGCTGTTAAAGCTCCTGCCCTTTCTCCGATGGTCAGGGCGAGTGAACCGTGATAGCGTTCGAAAAGACTTCATCGCAGGTTTGACGGGTGCAGTTATCGTCTTACCCCAGGGAGTTGCATTTGCGACGATTGCCGGAATGCCACCCCAATACGGCCTTTATGCAGGCATGGTGCCGGCAATCATTGCCGCATTGTATGGTTCCTCCTGGCATCTGGTTTCCGGGCCAACAACGGCGGCATCGATTGTACTGTTTTCCGCCCTCAGTGCGTTGGCTGAACCCGGTACTGCGGAATATGTAAAGCTCGCGCTGACTCTGACGCTTATGGTTGGAGTTATACAGTTTGTGATGGGGATGGTTCGTCTGGGAGCGCTGGTTGATTTTATCTCACATGCGGTAATCATCGGATTTACCGCAGGCGCCGCATTGCTGATTGCCGCCAGTCAGCTGAAAAATTTCTTTGGCCTGGATCTGACTAATGGCGGGCGTGGATACGAGATCATTTACCATGCACTTGAGCATCTAAGAGAACTGAATCCCTTCATACTTGCGGTTAGTCTGATAACACTTGCCATAGGCATTGCGGTCAGGCGCTTCATACCTAAAGTACCGTATATGATTGCAGCCGTGATCGCGGGCAGTCTGAGCGCCTGGCTGCTTAATCTGTTATTTGGCGAATCTTCGACCGGCATAGAAATGGTAGGCGCACTGCCAGCGACTCTGCCGCCCTTGTCTTCGCCTGATTTCTCTCTGGAATCGATCAAGTCATTAGCGCCGGCGTCCTTTGCCATGACCCTGTTTGCCCTCACCGAAGCCGTCACTATTGCCCGTTCGTTAGCGATACGGGCCGGCCAACGGATCGACGGCGATCAGGAGTTTATCGGTCAGGGTTTATCAAATATTGTTGGCAGCTTCTTTTCCAGTTATGTCGCCACGGGTTCATTCAACCGAAGTGGCGTTAACTATGACGCTGGCGCAAGCACACCACTGGCGGCCGTGTTTGCCGGAATATTGCTGATCATTATCGTATTACTGGTGGCGCCCCTTACCGCTCATCTGCCCACCGCCGTCATGGCGGGGTTGCTCATGCTGGTGGCCTGGAGGCTGATTGACTTTCACCATATCAAGAAGATCATCCAGACCAGCCGCTCGGAGACAATAGTTTTGCTGAGCACATTTGGTTCCACCATTCTGTTTGACCTGGAATTCGCCATATTGCTGGGCGTGACACTGTCACTCTTTATGTATCTGCTGCAGACAACCCGGCCAAGGATATATTCGCGCGTTCCAGATCCTTCACTGCCTAAACGTGACTTCACATCAAGCTCTAAACTCCCTGAATGTCCACAGCTCAAGGTCGTACGAATCGACGGCTCCCTGTTTTTTGGCGCGCTGCATCATGTTGAGAAGATGTTTCGAGTCTATGAGAGGCGCAGCCCCCTGCAAAATCACCTACTGATTGTCGCCTCGGGAATCAATACCATCGATATCTCGGGTGCGGAATTTCTACTTGAAGAGGCCCGCCAACTCAGGGCCAGAGGGGGCGACCTCTATCTCTATAGAGTCAAGAATGACGTGCGGAAGTTTTTAAGACGGGGCGGGTATCTCAAAGAACTCGGAGAGGGGAACCTGTTTGATTCCAAAACCTCTGCGATCGCGGCAATCTTTAAACGCCTGAACATGGGTATATGCGAATACTGTGACAAGCGCATTTTCCTGGAATGTGATGCGGTGGAATACAAGACAAAAGAAGAAAATATAGTATGCTAAGTAACCGCTTAACCGATCAGTGTTGCTGACTGGCAGGAATCGCCTCGACCCGGTAAGGCGAGTGTTCCATCAAATTATCACATTGTTGGCGCATCATTAGTTCCTCACGCTGGCAGAAATCAGCGATAGCCTTGCGAAACTCGTCATGTGCAATCCAATGGTATGACCACGTTTTCGTCGGTAGAAACCCCCGACTTATTTTGTGCTCGCCCTGCGCGCCTGGCTCAAAGCGCTTAAGTCCGTGCTGTATGCAGTATTCTATCCCCTGGTAATAACAGGCCTCGAAGTGCAGGCTATGAAACGCGGCGTCACATCCCCAGAATCTGCCATACAGAGAGTCCGCACTGCGAAAGTTAATGGCACAGGCGACAGTCCTGTGCTGGTATTCAGCCATCACCAGTACAATTTTTTCTCCCATTGAGCGACCTATTTCGTGAAAGAATGCCTCTGTCAATGTCGGGATACCCATTTTTTTATCGAAGGTGGACTGGTAGTAGTGATGCACTCGTTTCCAGATCTCGTCATCGGCCTCATTGCCATGCACCACTCTGAGTACAATCCCCTGCTCCCTGACTCGTTCGCGTTCACGCCGGACCTTCTTCCGTTTGCTTGAGGTAAAACCAGCCAGAAAGCCGTCGAAATCCGTATAGCCGTTATTATGCCAATGATATTGGCAGCCAAGCCTGCGCATTAAGCCATGCGATTTCAATGCCTGATTATCGTCTTCATTAGTAAACAGCCAATGCAGTCCGCTCATATGCTGTTTTTCAGCAAATTTGATTGCCTCTTGAATCAGAAGATTCCGAATTGACGCGAACTCTGGCTCATCGCCAATCAGTAAACGTGGGCCTGTAATCGGGGTATAGGGTATTGACGAAACCAGTTTGGGATAATATTCAAGGCCGGAGCGTGTATATGCAGAATCCCACGACCAGTCAAACACAAATTCGCCGTAGGAATTTGTCTTGATATACATAGGCATGGCGCCCATGAGGATTCCGGAGTGATTGCGTACATTAAGATGCCGTGAATACCAGCCGAATTGCTCTCCCAGGCACCGATTGCGTTCCAGCGCATGCAGAAACTCGTGACTCAGGAACGGCTCATTGTGACCGCCCAGGCGATTCCATTCTTCTGCTGATACATTCTTCAGGCTATCAATAATGCTTACGATCAGAGAAGTATTCGGCTGTACAACAGGCATGAAAACCAGCTTGGAATGATTGTAGGGGCCTTCCCGTAGTCTGTTCTATACGTTTATGCCTGGATTTTCTCCAGACCATCCAGGTACTTCTCGGCGTCCAGCGCCGCCATGCAACCCGAGCCTGCTGAGGTGATTGCCTGACGGTATACGTGATCCATAACATCTCCCGCAGCGAATACTCCGGGAACACTGGTAGCCGTGGCTTCTCCACTAATTCCGCTCTTGACTACAATGTAGCCGCCTTTCATATTAAGCTGATCGGCGAATATATCTGTGTTGGGTTTGTGACCAATAGCAATAAATACGCCCTGCAATTCAGTGTCCTTGGTCTCGCCGGTTTGCGTATTTTGTATTCGCATACCCGTTACACCAGTGGAATCCCCCAATACTTCGTTAAGCGTATTATTCCACTCGATTCTGACATTTCCAGATTTCGCCTTCTCGAATAACTGATTTTGCAGTATTTTTTCCGCGCGCAATGCATCCCGTCTATGCACCAGCGTGACTTCGGAAGCGATATTGGAAAGGTACAGGGCCTCTTCCACGGCCGTGTTACCACCACCGATTACCGCGACCTTCTGACCACGATAGAAAAACCCATCGCAGGTGGCGCAGGCCGACACGCCCTTACCCTTAAAAGTCTCTTCAGAGTCCA
>JBGTHR010000222.1:0-8420 GCA_041746095.1 Gammaproteobacteria bacterium
AGCCTTCCTGCCCAGCGGTTAGCAATAGGCGGTAAAGCAAGGAGGCCCGGCCAGGCCGGGGTATACCGCATACGGATTGCCCTAAAAGCAGGACGCCAGTCCAGCATGCGGGGTGGGCATTGTACTTGAGCTTACGCCAGCTTTCAATTTTCGGTTATTTTCATTTTTTGCTACTACGCTGACGCACGGACTCATACAGGCAAATGCCGGCGGTAACAGAGACATTGAGACTCTCAGCCTGTCCGAACATAGGCAAGGCGCATATCTCATCGCATAGTTCATGAGTCAAGCGCCGCAGACCCGTGCCCTCGTTGCCCAACACCAGGGCAACGGGGCGCGTCAGATCGATGTCATAAAATCTTCGTTCACTATGGCCATCGGCGCCGATCAGCCAGACATGATGCTGCTTGAGTTCGCGCATCGCGCGGGCAAGATTGGCTACGATGATTAACGGCACGCGCTCCGCGGAACCTGCTGCGACCTTGCGGACAACCGGTGTCAGAGCCACGGCATTTTGTGCGGGCACGATGACGGCATTGGCACCGGCCGCCTCGGCAGTTCGCAGACAGGCGCCCAGATTATGCGGGTCCGTAACTCCATCCAAGATGAGTAGCAGGGCGTTGTCACTGATGGCTGCCAGCAGTGAATCAAGACTTACACGGGTGTTCTGACTGCGCGCAGATCTGCAACGCGCCATCACTCCCTGATGACGTTCACCGGGGGCCATTCTATCCAGGGTCTTTTTTTCTGCCTGCTGCACGGAAAGACCATGCTCCATGGCCAGCTGGCGCAGACTATTCAGCCGGGTGTCGTGACGTGCACGATCAAGCCACAGCTCCAGCACCTGGCTCGCATCGGTCTCGATCGCGGCAGTGACGCTATGGATTCCGTAGACTAATGTGTTATCAGTCATACTCAAACTAACAGATGAGTTCGTCTTATCGGCCTTTTTTGCGGAGCCTTTTTTTACTTGTATGACTTTTTTTGTCGGCAGATCTCTTTTTAGCGGCAGACTTTTTATTACCCAGGAATTTCGTTTTATGGCCCGCTTTCTTAGTTCCCATTTGTTTCCCTGCACTCGCCAGGGCAAAATCGATCTTGCGCTCATCCAGATCGACACGGGCCACGAGCACATCTATCGGGTCGCCTAACCGGTAGACCGCACCGGACCGTTCTCCATACAGGCGGTGACCGGCCGGATCAAACCGGTAATAATCATTGTGCAGAGACGTCACATGAACCAGGCCTTCCACATAAATTTCGTTCAGCTCAACAAACAGGCCAAAGGCCGTTACGCTGCTGACCACGCCGGCAAATTGCTCGCCCACCTTATCCAGCATGTACTCGCATTTCAGCCAGTCCACTGCATCACGAGTGGCCTCGTCGGCGCGGCGTTCTGTCATCGAGCAATGCTGTCCCAGCGAGACCATATCATTGTGGCTATAGTGAAAAGTATTCGCTTTGCGTCTGTGCAGGACATGCCGAATCGCGCGATGCACCAGCAGATCGGGATAACGCCGTATCGGTGAGGTAAAGTGTGCATAGAGTTCGTGAGCCAGGCCGAAATGTCCGTTGTTGTCCGGCGTGTAAACTGCCTGCGACAAAGAGCGCAATAGCACGGTCTGAATCAGATGCCGGTCTGCCCTACCCTCAATCTGATCAATCAATTTCAGGTAGTCTGCTGGCGTGGGGGTATCGCCACCGCCCAGCCCTAGGCCCAGTTCGGCTAGGAACGCCTTCAGGTCTTCCAGTTTGTCGGACTTTACCCCCTCGTGTACACGATACAATGCGGGAATTTTATACTTATCCAGCATTCTGGCCGCACAGACATTCGCGGCGATCATGCACTCTTCAATCAGTTTGTGCGCATCATTGCGTTCGGTAGGCACAATTTTTTCGATCTTTCGGTCAGCCCCAAACAGGATACGCGTCTCGACTGTATCAAAATCAATCGCGCCTCGTTTGACACGCTGCTTACGCATGGCCTTGTATAAGGCATAGAGATCATCAAGGCGGGATACTATATTCGCGTATTTGTTGCGTAGCGTGTGATTGCCATCTGCCACCATTAGCGCCACTTCGGTGTAAGTCAGGCGTGCCGCTGAACGGATTACGGCATCAAAAAACCTGGGTTTGGTAATCCGGCCTGCTGTGCTGATATGCATCTCACACACCAGAGACAGGCGGTCTACTCCAGGGTTGAGCGAACACAAACCATTGGACAACACCTCGGGCAGCATAGGAATGACGCGTTCGGGGAAATAGACGGAAGTGCCACGCAGTTGAGCTTCCTGGTCCAGCGCCGATCCCGGTCTTACATAGGCAGAGACATCGGCAATCGCCACCAGTAAGCGCCAGCCGTTGGCCACCGGCTCACAGTACACGGCGTCATCGAAATCCCGGGCATCTTCGCCATCTATGGTCACCAACGGGATATCCCTGAGATCCGTGCGGTCTTGCTTGTCGGCCTCAGAGACCTCGGAGTCCAGAGCCGCCGCTTCCGCGACGACTTCATTCGGCCAGATATTCGGCAGCCCGTGAGCATAGAGAGCGATATCGATCTCCATACCTGGGGCCATGTGATCACCCAGGACTTCAACTATCCTGCCGATCGGGCCGTTGCGCCTTGCGGGTTGCTCGATAATCTCGGCGATGACGATCTGCCCCTCCACCACCTCCGCCTGATATTCCTGGGGAATCAGAATATCCTGATGTATGCGCTTGTTATCCGCGACGACACGGCCAATGCCTCGTTCCTGAAAAAACCTGCCAACCACTCGCGTGTTGCCCCGCTCCAGCACCTCGACCACAGCGCCTTCCTTACGGCCGCGGCGGTCCAGGCCGACCAGCCGCACGACTGCACGATCTCCGTGCAACAGGGCACGCATTTCACGCGGCGAGAGAAATAGATCACCACCACCCTCATCCGGAATCAGAAAACCGAAACCATCCGGATGACCCATCACACGGCCACGAATCAGGTCATTCTGATCTACCGGCAGATAGGCGCTGCGCCGATTCTGTAATAACTGACCATCGCGGCGCATGGCATTGAGACGCCGTGACAGCGATTCAATATCGACGGGATCGCTTAGATCCAACAATCCTACTAGTTCATCAAACTCTACCGGTCCCTTCTGGCGAGCCACCACTTCGAGGATATATTCCCGGCTTGCAATCGGCCTGACGTATTTAATCGACTCCCGCTCAGCGTGGGGATCAGGGGATTTGACTTTACGTGGCATAAGTCGATTGGGTTTCCTAGGCTGAAAAAGTGAGCATCAATGGTGGATTTGAGCAAACAGTATACGGGACTTTCGCTATATAAATCAGACTAATGTCAGGCGGCAAGCCCATCCGGCACAATCATTGACTTGCATACCGCAGTCACTGATTGGCACGGTTCTTAACCAGATGATCCACCACTGAAGGGTCCGCAAGGGTTGAGGTGTCACCCAGTTCATCGACTTCGTTGGTTGCGACCTTGCGCAGAATCCGCCGCATGATCTTGCCACTGCGGGTCTTGGGCAGGCCCGGCGCCCACTGAATCACATCGGGTTTGGCGATGGCGCCGATTTCGTCACGCACCAGTTGTTCAAGTTCCTTCTTGAGTGCATCACTTTCCTCGACGCCCTGAATCAGGGTGACATAGGCGTAGATGCCCTGGCCTTTGACCTCATGCGGAAAGCCAACCACGGCGGCCTCGGCGACAGACTTGTGCAATACCAGCGCGCTCTCGACCTCGGCCGTGCCCATACGGTGACCGGATACATTGATCACATCGTCGATGCGGCCAGTGATCCAGTAGTAGCCGTCCTCGTCACAGCGCGCGCCATCGCCACTGGTGTAATAACCGGGGTACATCTTGAAGTATGTCTCAATAAAACGTTCGTGATCTCCATAAATCGTACGCATCTGGCCGGGCCAGGGCCGCTTTATCACCAGGTTTCCCGAGCCAGACCCGTCCACTTCATTGCCCTTGTCATCCATCAGCGCAGGCTCGATGCCGAAAAACGGTAGTGTTGCGGAACCCGGCTTGGTGTCGATCGCACCCGGCAAAGGAGAAATTAAAATGCCGCCGGTCTCGGTCTGCCACCAGGTATCCATGATTGGGCAGCGCTGCTCGCCAACCACGCGGTAATACCATTCCCAGGCCTCGGGATTGATCGGTTCACCCACAGAACCGAGCAGACGCAAGCTCTTGCGCGAGGTCTGTTTGACAAAATCATCGCCATGTCCGATCAGAGCGCGGATCGCCGTTGGCGCGGTGTAATAGATGTTAACCTTGTGCTTGTCGACCACTTGCCAGTGACGGCTGGCGTTCGGGTAGGTCGGTATACCCTCAAACATCAATGTAGTGGCGCCATTGGCCAACGGCCCATAGAGAATGTAGGAATGTCCCGTCACCCAGCCGACGTCGGCGGTGCACCAGTAGATATCGCCATCGTGATAATCAAAGATGTATTTGTGAGTGATCGCCGCATAGAGCAAATAGCCGCCGGTCGTATGCAGCACGCCCTTGGGCTTGCCGGTGGAGCCAGAAGTGTAGAGGATAAACAGCGGGTCTTCCGCATCCATGGGTTCGGCCGGACAATCCGTTGAGGCCTTTTGCATATGCTCGTGATACCAGATATCCCGTGAGTCATGCCAGGCGATCTCGCCTCCGGTGCGCTTGACGACGAGCACGGTGCCGACATTTGGACAGGATTCCAGCGCGGCATCGCTATTCTTCTTTAATGGAATTGTCTTGCCACCGCGTACGCCTTCATCGGCGGTGATCACCATGCGGCAGTCCGAATCCAGAATACGGTCCTTGAGCGCGGCCGGAGAAAATCCACCGAACACTACCGAATGCACAGCACCGATACGCGCGCAGGCCAGCATGGCGACGGCCGCCTCGGGAATCATTGGCATATAGATGCAGACACGGTCACCCTTGTTTACGCCACGTTGTTTCAACACATTACTGAGCTTGCAGACCTCCTGATGCAGCTCAGTGTAAGTGAGTGTCTTGTCGTCATTCGGATCGTCACCCTCCCAGATGATGGCGACCTGATCTCCGCGTGATTCCAGATGGCGATCTAGGCAGTTATAGGCCGCATTCAATTTAGCGCCTTCAAACCAGCGTATGTGCCCCTTGTGATAATCCCAGTCCAGCACTCGATCCCATGGCTGGAACCAGTCCAGAAACTCCTCGGCCTGCTCGGCCCAGAAGCCTTCAGTATCCTCAATGGAGCGCCGGTACATCTGCGTGTACTGCTCGGATGAAATATGGGCATGGCTGGCTGCCTTGGAAGACACTCGGTAGCGTTTGATCTCTGACATATTGATCACTCCTGTCGCATTGTTTATGACTTGAACCCGATGACGTCATGTGGATAAACTGTTTTATATCTGTGTAGTTACTCAGTCAGCCTTTGAATCCGGCAATTGTAGAACTCTCATAAAGAGATGCCCAGTCCACGGGACTATAGTAAACCTCCTCACCTTCTTACCAAGTCACTTTTCCTCATTTGCTGGTGAGATTTGCTCCATACGCGATGGGAGCGTTGACAGGAGGGCAGCTGGTAGGTACATTCGCGCTTCCTGCAAGGACAAGTCACATCATGCCGAGGTGGCGGAATTGGTAGACGCGCTAGCTTCAGGTGCTAGTTATCGTAAGGTAGTGGAGGTTCAAGTCCTCTCCTCGGCACCAAAAATCCTTATTCAGAATGAACGGGCTCATATATACTACAGTGACACATTCTGCTTAGAGGCCGGATAAACTGAATTTAGCACTCCTCACCCATGTTATCCAGTTCATACCTTACTTCAGGCATTGGATCGTTTTTTGCCTCATTAATCCACGCTTCCAGTGTAGGATCTTTGATACCAGCAGCTTTCAAATTGTATGCAAGACGTACGCATCGTGCACGCAGTAATGTGACTGTGTTCGTTTGTGGATCATCAATCTGCCAATGCTCATATGCAGTTTCAGTTTGCAGCGCTTTAAGAGCATCTACTATTCGAGCTAAATCATCATCACTGAGCATACTTTCTGCTATGAAATCATCTATTAAATGAAGCGAGTGGAGCAAACCAGGCTGCCTTCGTGTAACAGCAATAGATATCACATCATTTATTAGTGTTACTGGGCAATCTTTGACAACGCCATCATGGAAACTTTTCCTCCAGCGATAAATTGCGTTAAAAGCGGCAAACGATATTTCCCTATCAGGGCTAAACAAACCTCGACGTATGAGCGGAATAATCCGGTCTATTTGCAACGGCTCAAGACGTGCTACCTCAGGGAGCGCTGATAGGACAGATGGTACGACATCATCCTCAATCTTCTTAAGCAACCTGTCTATCTTGCTGAGCGCTTACAGAATCATTGCTTAAAACTGGTAGAACAACGTCGGCAAGTGCGGGACCGAGTGCACGTTTTATCGCATGATTCGATGTCAGGTTTTCTCCAAAATCGAATTCAACATTTTTAGGTTGCCAATCCAGGATAACATCAAGTAAGGACTTTGCATCACTCAACTCGAGCTTGAAGATTCTTGATTGGCCAGTCGGCGGATGAGCACTTCCTATCAAAGCAGTTAAACGATCCTCGCTAATACCTTCATGCAAGAGACGGGAAAGGATTTGCGTTCTAAAAATGCGACCCACAAGCTCAGGATCAGGTGCAGTGAGCCGCAGGAATACATGGGGTAAAAGTTGAGTATCTGATGGGAACTTATCCACAGCGTCTTGACGCGACCATAGCGCTTGGCCAAATTGTTTGCTTTCGTCCTGCCCTAAGCAATTTGCATCGTAGAGATATGTAAGCCTCAAGGCAGCGCGCCCTCGTGAAAATGCGACAGAAGATCGCACCTTATCGATCAAAGAAATAATGCGCTCTCTAATAGTTGCATCATCTGATGGTTGAATGATTAAACTACTACTCAAAGAATCTATAAGTTCTGGCCAATCATGTTCAAGGCCATAAATATCGCGTTCGTCTGGAAGGGGGATATTGAGCACATCGACAAGCATTTTTTTTCGATTGTTAGGTCGTACAGAAGTGATTGATCTCTCCAACAAGTGACCCAATGGTTTATATAACCACCAGTGACACCAGCGTGAATCTTTCGCAAAAAGCGCTGCTCTGCGAAACGCTTTTGCTGCTTCAGTATCCGGCAACCGAATTACGAGCCGGGAATGGATTTCCACGTTAAGTCTTACGGCATTGACCCAGAAATCATTGTAGCCATTTTGCCCTTCGTTATCGTGATACTTAAAGTGTTGCACCCCATAATCAATCGTTGCCCAAATTCGATCCATTAAACAATTAACAATTTCTAACGGCATTCGAGCCACGTTGATCCGACTAAAAAATTTTTCTATGAGAATGCTGTCATAACTGCGCATGATTCGAATACATATCATGAGTCCTTTTTCATCGTGAACATCAAAGAATTCGAAAGCACGTTCCAGCCGCGTTGCCATCACATCGACATATCTTGCTTTACGAGGAAGACCAACACAATCTGCCAAGTGAGTCATATCACGTGCAGAAGAAACCAAAGTCCCGCTTACAAATCGCATTGTCGTCCTTTAATCATAGTATGTACCTGGATCGAACCTGGGCTCTGGGTTAATCCCACTCTTAGCTCTCTCATAGAAAGCCTTCTCAAGCCCACGGTCCAAGTTGTAAAGTTCGTCCCACGGATCACACCGAGCCTCACGAAATACAGAGGATCTCAAATCATCATCCTCTGAAAGCATATCGTCAGTATCGTTTGACTGAGCGCCGAAGCTAATGTGTCGAGCTAAGAACATAGCCCAAGCGAGCCGTGAAAGCACCCAGACAGATTTTCGATCTCTTGCAAGTCGGCTTCTTAGGTCAGAAAGTGCTTCTCGAATAGCTATATCAGCTATCTCATATTCACCAAGTTCGCAATGGGCCGCCGCACGACGGAGGTGCCAGGTTGGATCTCTACCACGGATGCTTTCAACGGAATCTGAGAGCTTAGAATAATCGAGATGATCGCGCGCCCAAAGACACTGTTCATATCGCATGGCTGCGAGTACATCCACGTCGCCGCCAGCTTCACCATCAAGAAATGCTATCCACCTTTCAAAGGATTCATCCTCTCCTTCTTCACGTGCGGTTCTCAGCAAGAGTGCAGCCAGCTGACATCGTTGATGTCTATCAAGTCCAAATGTCCTCCCCTCTCCTACCGTTCTGGCAATGATGTCGCGTAACCATGACGGTAAAGGCCAGAATGCAATATCAAAACGCCACGCTACTTCAAATACAACATGACCCTGTTCTTTTTCAGCCAAATGCTCAAGCGCTTTTTGGAATACGTAACCGAGTTCTGTGTCGTTCCGAACGTTCTGACGCTTTGTATAGGGACACACGATCCAACCAGGATAAGATTGTCGTTCTT
>JBGTHR010000223.1:0-2249 GCA_041746095.1 Gammaproteobacteria bacterium
ATCCGCATTGGCATCAAGTTCCACCCACTGGGTGGACAGATCACTGCTAAACGAACCTTCAGTAGCGGAAATAACTCCATCAGCATCCGTATCATATTCACCGAAATCAGCTGCGGATACGATACTGGAGGCCAGAAAAAACAGCGTGATTGCTATCAACTGATGTCTTGATTTCATAAGTCTCCTCGTAAATTCCCAGTCTGAAATATTTATAAGAATAATATTGTTGGGTTCGAGATATTGATGAATCAATAAATACGCCGCTACTGCCTGAGCATATATGACTTTCGCGGTTGTGACCATATCCAATTTTCCACAGTTTCCCGGACCGGCGCCATCTCGATACAGTCAACCGGACAGGGTGCGACACAGAGCTCGCAGCCGGTGCACTCGCTGGAGATGACGGTATGCATCTGCTTAGCGGCGCCCAGGATGGCATCCACCGGGCACGCCTGAATGCAAAGGGTGCAACCGATGCACTCTGCTTCGATGATAACTGCCACGCCTTTTCCTCTGAATTGGCCATAGGACTTATCAAGCGATTTTGTGTCCCGCCCTAACAGGTTTGCAAGCGCGTGTATGGTCGCCTCGCCTCCCGGCGGACACCGGTTGATATCGGCCTTGCCCGCAACAATGGCCTCGGCATATGGACGGCAACCCGGAAAGCCACACTGGCCACATTGGGTCTGGGGTAACAGCTCATCAATCCTGTTCGTGGTTGGGTCAGCTTCGGAGTGAAACCGGCGAGCGGCATAGACCAGTCCTGCGCCGAACACAGCGCTTAGCATACTCATCAACAACACAGAATAGATCATAGGTTGAGAGGCGCTGTTCAGAGTTTGATGAGGCCAGAGAATCCCATGAAACCCAGTGACATGAGCCCTGCTGTAATCAGGGCAATCGCACTGCCCTGAAACATGGTTGGCACATCGGCGACAGCGAGCCGTTCACGCATCGCGGAGAACAGGATCAATACCAGTGAGAAGCCCAGCGAGGCGCCAAGACCATAAAGCGCTGACTCGATAAAGCTGTGCGATTCCTGAACGTTGAGCAATGCCACTCCCAATACCGCGCAGTTGGTGGTGATCAACGGCAGATAGATGCCCAGGATGTTATGCAAAAGCGGGCTTGCCCTGCGCACCATGATCTCGGTGAACTGCACCATGCCCGCAATCACCAGGATGAAGGCGATAATCCGCAGGTACTCCAGATCCAGTGGCTTTAACAGGAAACTGTCTATCAGGTAACTGCAGATAGAAGACAGGGTCAGGACAAACGTGGTCGCCATCGCCATGCCCATTGCCGTTTCCAGCTTGCGCGATACCCCCATGAACGGGCACAGTCCAAGAAACTTTACCAGCACGAAGTTGTTGACCAGCACGGTGCTGATCAGAATGAGTATGTATTCATCCATGTCTGTAAAATCTTAGCATACGCAGGGATATGTTTTGACGCTGAGTTCCGCCTGTATGACGGCGACAGAATATTTTCTCGCAGTAACGTGCGAGTTACCATGGCTGACTTGAAACATGGCTTACTTGAAAAATGAGTGAATCGTACCTATTTAACAATCATGTTAAGTATTCCAAGCACACTTGCCTCGCCTGGAGATATTCACCGACTCAGGCGTTCGTTTCTCGCCATGTTTCTATTTATCGGAGTGTTATGGCTGATCAAGGCGCTGGAGATTTCATTTGGTTTCCGTTTAACCGGGCTGGGTGTCTATCCTGGACAGCTTGCCGGTTTGATCGGCGTTTTATCCGCGCCGCTGATACATGGCTCGTTTGAACACCTAATCACGAATACCCTTCCCTTGCTGATTCTTGGGACTGCGCTTCTGTATGGCTATCCGCGATCATGGTGGATTGTGGTGCCTGTCATCTGGCTGGGTTCCGGTCTAGGTGTGTGGTTTACGGGCCGTGAGGTGTATCACATCGGCGCCAGTGGCCTCACGCACGGCCTGATGTTCTTCATCTTTATTATCGGTGTGATACGCCGGGATCGGCTGGCAATCGTGCTGGCCATGCTGGTGTTCTTCCTCTATGGGGGCATGGTGTGGGGCATCTTTCCACGTGAGCAGGGCGTCTCGTTTGAGTCGCATTTCTGGGGTGCCGCCATGGGCGCAGGGTGTGCGGTATTGTTGAGAAGGCGCGACCCTCGGCCTCGTGTGAAACGTTACGAGTGGGAGAATGAACAGGAAGACACTGAAGATCCGGT
This sequence comes from Gammaproteobacteria bacterium, assembly GCA_041746095.1. Lineage (GTDB taxonomy): Bacteria > Pseudomonadota > Gammaproteobacteria > JBGTHR01 > JBGTHR01 > JBGTHR01. The sequence goes on from JBGTHR010000223.1 coordinate 2,218, forward strand.
TATTGGTGATGCCTGGAAGAAGGGGCGTGATA
>JBGTHR010000224.1:0-3101 GCA_041746095.1 Gammaproteobacteria bacterium
CCGCATTAACTCTGCCTCACTCAGTACATCTTCATCGAACCGGCCACCCGTAGCCAGTATTGGCAAACCGGTTTCCCGATGCAGTTGTGCAGCATAGTTGATTCGAGTAAGACTGGGTATGTTGGGAATATCTTCACCATCTTCACCCGCGCCATGGTTACGGCCTGCGCCCAGCACCACGATAGCCCGGGCATCAGTATTGATGTGCCGTAATGGTGGGTAACGAGACTCCAGCGTATCCATGAGATTGAACGAAAACATCGGGCTACTCGCACTATAGAGGATTACTACACCCGCGACCGCCAGGGTAAACCCGGACTTTCGTTTATTGACTGCCAATAACCATAGTCCGGCGATTAACAGCATCAATACAGGTGCTGGAGGATACACCAGTTGTTCCAGCAGGTTAGACAGCGACACTTACGCTTTGCCAGTGCAGGAGCAAGCCTCTTATCGGGAAATGCACTATCAGGATTTTTCTATCAAACCCATCGCCTGCTGATCCGCATGGTATGAGGAACGCACCATAGGTCCGCTGGCGACGTGCGAAAACCCCATGGCGATCCCAGCTTCTTGCAACAAATCAAATTCATCGGGAGTGACATAACGAGCAACCGGAAGATGATACTGGCTGGGCTGCAGATATTGTCCCAGCGTCAACATGTCACAGCCATGCGCGCGCAGATCCTGCATCACGTCTTTAACTTCATCCAGTGTTTCACCCAGACCCAGCATGAGGCCGGATTTAGTGGGAATATCTTCATGTATTGCCTTGAAATCCCGCAGTAATCTCAACGACCAGGAATAGTCGGAGCCAGGCCGCGCCTGGCGGTAAAGCCGTGGCACGGTCTCAAGATTATGATTAAAGACATCGGGTGGACAGTTCTCGAAAATTTCCAGCGCTACCTGCATGCGGCCACGAAAGTCGGGGACCAGTATCTCGATACGTGTCCGTGGATTGTATTCGCGTATTTTATGTATGCAGGCAGCGAAATGTGCCGCACCGCCATCTCGCAGGTCGTCCCGATCAACCGAAGTCACCACTACGTACTTCAGGTCCATGGCACGAATCGTACGAGCCAGATTGTCAGGTTCCTCGATATCCAGGGGGTTTGGCCGCCCATGGGCGACGTCACAGAATGGACAACGGCGCGTGCAGATGTCGCCCATGATCATGAATGTCGCGGTACCGTGGCCAAAGCACTCACCCAGATTGGGGCACGACGCTTCTTCACAAACAGTGTGCAGATTATTTTCTCTTAATATCTGCTTGAGACGCTGAACTTCCGGTGTCGCGGATGATTTGGCGCGTATCCAGTGAGGTTTGCGCAGGCGCGTCGCCTGCGGCTCGATTTTGATGGGAATACGCGCCATCTTGGCCTCGCCACGCAGCTTCTCGCCTTGTATTGCTTTCTGAATAGTCATAAGATTTATCTTATCTGAATACTGTGTTAGATACAGCATAACCCAGTTGCAGTTTAAGGTTGTTACAGAGCTCGACTGCCGCCTGTTCCACGCCCATATTTACGCCCAAGTCCTTGAGCTGGGTCACTTCCAAACCGGCAAATCCACAGGGATGGATGCGACGAAACGGTTCTAGAGCCATATCCACATTAAAGCTCAGGCCGTGATAACTGCAACCACGGCTGATACGCAGTCCCAGTGAGGCGATCTTTTTGCCATTTACATAGACACCTGGCGCATCACTTCGAGCGATCCCCTGGATACCCTGTGAATCCAGAAAATCGATAATGGCCGTTTCAATTGCAGACACCAGCTGCCGCACATTAAAACCAAGCCTGCGAATATCAGCCAACAGATAGATCACGACCTGACCCGGCCCATGATAAGTAACCTGACCACCACGGTTGGTACGGATTACCGGAATGTCTCCGGGATCGATTAAGTGATGCGCCTTGCTGTTCAGACCTTCGGTAAACACGGGTGGATGTTGCACATGCCAGAATTCATCCACCGTGGCATCATTGCGCGAATCCGTAAACTGACGCATTGCGTTCCAGACCGGGACATAGTCACGCATCCCAAAATGTCTGACCTGCACTACGGACTGCGCCTCAAGAATAGTATTCACAACGCCATAATCACCGCAGGGCAGGCCGTCAGATCGAGATAGATATTGTCCAGTTGCTCACGGCTGGTAGCCATGATAGTAACCGTGATGCTGACGTAATTTTTATTACCGGACATTCGGCTGGTGACAGACGCTTCGTCCAGCTCCGGCGCATGCCTCTGTACGATGTCGATGACCTGTTGGTGAAATCCAGCACCAACCTTGCCCATTACCTTAATAGGAAATTTACAGGGGAATTCAAACAGCGTTTCCTCTTCCTTTACTGTCATACTATTACTGTGTGGACTTACGCAACGCTGCCTTATAATCCATGAGCAACTGATATGCCACCTTCCATACCGGGCCAGGCTTGCCGCTGCCGACACTGCGGTTATTCAATTGAGTAACGGGCAGAATATCCTTTGAAGAACTGGTCAGCCAGATCTCGTCAGCGTCATTCAGCATGGATTCCTGAATTTTTTTCTCCTCATAGGGCAGTCCATGTTCGACGATCAATTCCAGCACCAGATCACGGGTCACACCCGGCAGCAGATCTGAACTCTTTGGTGGTGTAATTACCGTACCCTGACTGACAATAAACAGATTGCTGGCTGCACCTTCCGTGGCAAAACCTTCGCGAATAAGTATTGCCTCGGCCGCGCCCTCATCAATGGCCTGCTGCCGCGACAGGATATTAGGCAGCAACGCAATCGCCTTGATATCGCAACGATGCCAGCGTATGTCAGGCATACTGATGGCCCCGACTCCGGATTCCAGTATTTCCGCAGCAGGTGGCTTAAGCGGATGGGCCATCGCAAACACAGTGGGTTGTACCTTCGGAGGGAAGGCATGATCGCGTGGCGCAACACCTCGAGTCACCTGTAGATATATGGTTTGATCTAAACCTCTCATCCGATCAAAACCCCGTGTCTGATCGGTATTTAATGATTGATCAACTTCGTCTAAACGTTTGATCAGTTCCTGAAACATCTCGCACCAGCGATCGTCAGAATATGGATTGACGATTCTG
>JBGTHR010000225.1:0-2849 GCA_041746095.1 Gammaproteobacteria bacterium
CGACGAGGACTTTGAAGCGATCTTCGCGAAAGACAGCGGCGCTCGCGAGAAATTCAACGCGCGGCAGATAACAATGGCGTATGGGCTAAAAGTGTTACAGCAGCTGGGACACAGGCCGGTCTCTTGTTGTGGTGTGACTTACGGTGACGGCGAGTCTATGCAGCGCTACCTGGAAATGATGATCCGTGAGATTTTCCGTCTAGGCCACGTGGCAGCGCGCCATCCAATGGATCAGGCATTACATAATTTCATTCTTTGGACTGGGCTGTTTGGAGATTTTAATCAGCTGGACACGCTTGCGAGCCCTATAGCCACTCTGGCCATGCTAGACGAGGAAGAATTGAAGGTTTCACAGCCTGGCTACCTTTTGAACAATGATGGGAGCATCCCCAGCATTGTTCACCAGCATGATCGCTGGCCAAAGTTGGCTGCAAGGCTGGAACAAGTACTTGCAAAAGGGGGGACTGTTTGAGCGACGATCGGCAACTTGCAACTGATGCATTAAAAAGCAGGACGCCATTGCACGAAGTGGCCACAGTGGCAAACATAACTTGGTCACATCAAATACGTCGTGTAATGGTTGGCGCGCTCAGGCGTGCAGTACGCAGTGCTGCAACGAGTTCCGTTGGCCTCCCTATTTGGCGTCTGCTTAGACGCTGGATAGACGGCAAGCGATTTGCCGATCTTGACCCCAGACTAAGCTTCTTCTGGGAACGCACCCCACCTGAAGAGTGGAAGATGCTCACTCAGGCTTGGGATGATTCCACCCCTCTGCCAGCAGGCGCTGAAACCGATCTCAGAGCAGACAACCCAGTCTTGCTCGATCTTCGCAGAAGATACTCAACTGTAAGTGACGATATTGCAGCACCATGGCTATGGAGCGATAAAAACATCGCAGCGATGCTCACCCTGAAGTATTTCCGAGGAGACAGCCCCTACGTCTGGCAGTATCGCGATCTTCCACGGACGACACGGCTCAAGTTTTACCTTACCGGTCGATATGTCCAAGAGAGAGATTCGAGCCGATTGCTTGAAAGACTCGGTGAAGACGGTGCCTTCGGATGCTGGACCTATAGCTACCCGGGCCTGCCGCCCATCAGCCGCGACCTTATTGATTCAGTCAACGAACTGTTGTTCCTGGATCGACAGATCGGTCTTCTAGGCCGTCGCGGATTACGGGTGCTGGATATCGGCGCCGGATATGGCCGTCTTGCCTGGCGCACGGTTCAAGCAGTTCCGGATATCGCTGACTATTGCTGCGTCGACGCAATTCCAGACTCGACGTTTTTGTGTGATTACTACCTGCGATATCGCCGCGTCTCACCTCCAGCCAGGGTTGTTCCGCTAGACCAGGTGAAGGCAACGTTGGCAGAAGCAAAATTCGACATAGCCTTTAACGTCCATAGTTTCTCGGAGTGTACATACACTGCAGTGAAATGGTGGTTTGAACAGATTGCCCACCTGCGGATCCCATATCTATTTATTGTACCCAATGAAGACAACGGATTTACGAGCACCGAGCAGGATGATGCACGGCGCGACCTGCTCCCTATGATCTCCGAGGCTGGCTATGAGCTCGTATGTCGAGAGCCGGTATATCAGGATCCTGCAGTGCGGCAGCTCATCGGAATTAACGATCACTACCACTTGTTCAAACTACGCGGGAATTGATTGGGTCAATGCAGCTATCCGATTGTCCGCAATGTTCGTAGCCAGATCCTCATGCATTCCGCTGTTTGCACGAGGAACTCCCGCCCACCTTGATCCCAGACAAAACCGTTGAACCGCGGTGCCTGTTCTGTCAAGGCATCCGCCAGCGACGCATACACCGTTGAGTAATCATCGCCACTGAGCTTCACCTCCTGAAGCCAGGGCAGGAGATCTTCAACCAGCACTATTCCTGCCAACTCATGGTACAGATCCTTGAACAGGTTATGGGGTGTGCGCTTGTGTGTAGCGATCGGGCTGCCAAACCTGACTAGGTGACCCATATGTTTCGCACACTTTTGCGCAAAATAACCTGAGAAAATATCACCGAAGCGATCGATGCTCATGCCTCCGAGTGGGTAGCCCATGCGAACATAGTAGTAGGCAGGAATCGCAGCGCGCATGAGCGCCGTATTCTGCGTATTGACCGGCGACCAAGTCTCAGGATCCAGAACTACGGCATTATTCTTGGCTGCTGACACCTTAGGCGCCTGTGTGAGCCTGCTCAGGGCATCAACATCCGGATCATCCAGCCACAACCCAGCGTTGATCGCAATCAGCCGCTCGCTTCCGTTCGTGGGTATCGGCTTAAAGTGCGCCAGCGCGCTTTGGACTCGCGCTGAGTAGGGATGGCCCCGGGCAAAAATCGGGTCGTCGAGTTGCGTCTCAAGCAGGCTGCAGATATTGAACCATGGGGCACCAGAAACGTACTCGTACCCATTGAGAGCAGACAGTGGCTTGCCAACTATGCTGTGGCAGCTCACAAAATCAGAGTCCGCCCCACAATAATTGTCGTCATCAATGGAGATCAGGATATCAGCGCCATGTTCCCATGCTTTCAGAAACCCAATATTCCGACGGTTGTCGGTATTCCAGGGAATGAAATCTCCAGGGAGTCCCAGTTTCTCGAGATAAGCTGACTGTTCATCTAGTGTCGGGCAATCGATCTTGAATCCTTGTTCCACTGCCGCATCTGCGGCCGTGTAAACGCTTTGTGGCGTCTTGGTGTCGCAAATGATCCGCAATGTCACATCTTGATGTCTGCCGTACGCCCGGATATTGTTCAGATATCCAGGCAACCAGCTCGGCTCAAAAATCGTGGTAACAACAATATCAACTTTCATAATTATGGGAACACCAGA
>JBGTHR010000226.1:0-3706 GCA_041746095.1 Gammaproteobacteria bacterium
TTGCCGTCAGCGGACAAGTCTTTGCAGTATTCACGGCGATAGTCTTTTTGAATATGCAGATACCGTTACTCCCGGTATCCGCAGTTATCGCACTTCTGGCGCTCTTTAATGCCGTTACCTCGCTGCGTTTGCGCAGCAGCCGTGATGTCTCGCAGCTTGAGTTTTTTATTCATCTACTGGTGGATCTCTCTGCGCTGACGATACTTCTGTCGCTTACCGGCGGCGCCACCAACCCGTTCATATTTTTGTACCTGATACCCTTGACTGTCGCTGCCACGGTGCTGCCTGCGCTTTACACCTGGCTGCTGGCAATCATATCCGTAGCCTGTTATAGCGTACTGATGTTGTCGTTTAATTCGATGGATCATAGTGGCCATAACACACACAATTTTAATTTACACATCTTTGGCATGTGGTTCGGATTTATACTGAGCGCAGGTCTGATTGCATATTTTGTGGTCAGTATGCGCAACACACTGCGCGGACAGCAAAGCCAGCTGGCCGCTGCGAGGGAGCGGGAAATCAAGAATGACAAACTTGTGGCGCTGGGGACATTGGCGGCGAGTACGGCACACGAGCTTGGTACGCCTCTCGGCACCATTTCCTTATTAGTATCCGAGCTTGAAGATGAGGCCGATATTGCTCCGGACTATCAGACTTGTCTGCACGGACTCAAGGATCAGGTTGCGCGCTGCAAGGAGGCTTTATCGGTGTTGTCTGCGTCGGCCGGTGGAGTGCATCTATCCAGCGGTTCCACCATGGAAATTGATCGCTACCTGCAGCAATTATTACAGGACTGGCAACATAGGCGTCCGTCGGCGAAGATCAGTACTCAATGGCAGGGCTGTGACCCTGCGCCAAGAATCCTGGCGGAAAAGACTCTTAGTCAGGCGATAACCAACATCCTGGATAATGCCGCGGATGTCTCGCCCGATGCTATTGAGTGGCATGCCAGCTGGACGCACGATAGTCTGACTATGGAAGTCCATGATCAGGGTCCCGGTGTGTCGGGGGGGCTGTTACATCAACTGGGAAAGACACCGGTAAAGTCACAATCGCAAGGCATGGGGCTGGGGCTGTTTCTGGCGCATAGCATTATTGATCGATTTGGTGGCAAGGTCACTATGCTGGAACGCCAACAGGGTGGATTGGGAGCGCATATCCAACTACCTCTGCAAGCGCTGAGCCCATAACTAACTATGGCTGATAGCCTGGATAGCAGTCATTCCGTCATGCTGATTGTCGATGACGATATAAGCTTCTGTGATGCCCTGTCACGCGCCATGCATCGTAATGGTTTTGAAGTTCATTCGGCACAGGATATCTCGACTGCAATACAGCTCGCCACAGATCACAGGCCCGGATTTGCCATTATCGATCTGCGGATCGGGTTTGAATCCGGGCTGGAGGTCGTCAAGCAGCTGATTGAAAGGATTGCGGAGATTCGAATTGTGGTGTTGACAGGATTTGCCAGTATTGCAACCGCCGTTGAGGCGATCAAATTGGGCGCTATTCATTATTTAACCAAACCAGCTGATCCGAATGAGATTGTTGCTGCATTTTTCAAGGAAGAGGGTAATGCAGCAGCAGAGCCACCGGCAGAGCCTATGTCGGTGCGCAGGCTTGAATGGGAGCATCTACACAAAGTTCTGCAGCAGCATGAAGGCAATGTGACTGCAGCGGCCCGCGCCTTGAATATGCATCGGCGTACATTGCAACGCAAACTGCAGAAATATCCAGCTCGACGTTAACGAAATATTTTTTGCTATCATTTAGACTTATCCATAAGTCTAAATGATAGTACGGTGTTGTCTCAGCATTTATAATCGCTTTTACTGGTATCCGGCCTGCTGTGTAATTCTTGCAGAGTGCGTACTCCCTATTTCAAGGAAATGAACTGTGCCAAATCTAATCCTGGGCCCTCTGCTGCGCTACGTAGGGACAGACGACGCAACAATATGGGTTGAAACGGACGAGGCGTGCGACGTTGCTGTACTAGGTTGCCACGCACAGACCTTCGCTGTGTTTAGCCATCATTACGCGATGGTGCATGTATCGAATCTTAAGCCCGGATCAGTGACTGAGTATGAAGTCACTCTGGATGGACAACGCGTCTGGCCACTGGAAGATTCAAGCTTTCCTCCCAGCGTAATTCGCACATTAACACCGGAAGCTCCGTTCAAGCTGACGTTCGGCTCCTGCCGTGTATCCGTGCCTCACGAACCACCCTATACGCTAAGAAAAGAGCAGGACGAGCGTGGCCGCGAGGTCGATGCGCTTTATGCGCTTGCCGTGCGTATGACTAAGGCGCAGCATGAGTCATGGCCCGATGCCTTGCTACTGCTGGGCGATCAGGTTTACGCCGACGAGGTCTCGCAAGGTGCGCTGGACTTTATTCACTCACGGCGCGATCCCAGCGAGCCACCCGGTGAGCAGGTGGCGGATTTTGAGGAATATACACGTCTCTACTGGGATTCCTGGAGCGATCCACTTATACGGTGGCTATTGTCGACCGTGCCCAGCGTTATGATCTTTGACGATCATGATGTGCTGGATGACTGGAATATTTCAGAATCCTGGGTAAGCGAGATGCGTGCCCTGCCGTGGTGGGATGAACGCATTATTGGTGCATTTATGTCTTACTGGATTTACCAGCACCTGGGTAATCTGTCACCCCGGGAACTTGAGGCGGATGAAATGTATCAGAGCGTTAAAGATTCGGGAGATGCTGGACAATTGTTACGTGACTTCGCCTGGCATGCGGATCGTGACGCAGACAGTTACCGGTGGAGCGTGTTCAGGGATTTTGGCAAGACCCGTCTGGTCGTCATGGATTCTCGCGCTGGCAGGGTGCTCAAAGGCGGACATCGCAGTATGGTCGATGCGGTGGAATGGGCATGGATAGAGGAGCGTGTCAGTGGTGATTACGACCATATATTGTTGGCGACCTCGCTGCCGTTTGTGTTAGGGCCTGGCATTCACTATCTGGAGGCCTGGAATGAGGCAGTCTGTGCCGGCGCCTGGGGAAAATGGGCCACCAGGTTAGGAGAACGGATCCGCCGTGCTATTGATCTTGAGCATTGGAGTGCGTTTCAGTACTCGTTCGGTAAACTGACAGATTTATTGCGCTCGATTACTGAGGGTGAACGCGGTCGTCCGCCCGCGTCAATAGCTCTACTCTCTGGTGATGTGCACCACGCCTATCTGGCCGAGATAACATTTAATCAAAATGCGGGTATAGATACCCATATTTATCAGGCAGTGTGTTCGCCTCTGCGCAATTCCCTGGCCAAACATGAGCGCCGTTTCATGCGTTTTGGCTGGACTCGAACCGGTCAGTTGATCGGTAGAATGCTGGGACGCTCTGTAAACATTAAAGACTCAGGTATGCGATGGCAGTTGGCTCATGAAAAACCCTGGTTCAACAATCAGATTGCGACGCTTGAGTTGCAGGATCGTAAAGCATTTTATCGTTTAGAAAAGACTGATCCAGACCGTAAAGAAGCGTGGCTGGAAGAAGTCTTCAGCCACACCCTTAGCTGATTTTTTCTATTCGGCTTAGACTCTGAGCTATCCCCACAAATTCAGAGGCGCAAGATAGCGTTAAGATAGTCACGATGGCATGTATTTCTATCCGTGAGGCAGTCGCGGGGTAAACGTTGATTGAGATGCTGAATCACCAGTCTTGCCAGAAACAGACATGAAT
>JBGTHR010000227.1:0-4280 GCA_041746095.1 Gammaproteobacteria bacterium
TCCTTGCTTAATAGCAGAAACTGCTCCAGCTCGCCGCGAAAAAAATCGCTGCGGGGTGGATAGTCAAACCCCAGCGTAACCAGGGTGTCAAATACCGGGAACCCGCCAGTCTGGCGGCCATAAAATGTTTCGACGCCGATGATTGCAACAATAATCTCCACAGGCACGCCATACTGTTGTGACGCCTGATCAAGGATTTGCTGGTTCGCTTTCCAGAATTCTGTGCCTTCCTGTATACGCTTTTCAGTAAGAAATATTTTTCGATACTCATGCCAGGGTTTGCCTTCAGCCGGCGTCTGTATAACCTCCAGAACACGGGTTTGCTGATGACTTTGAGCAAACAGCTGCCGAAGCTGCTCCCGATCCAGGGCATGCCTGGCGACCATCTGATCAATAAATGAGGAGACGTCATGGCGATCAAGATAGTCGCCGTTAGATGCAACAGCACAACCTGTAAAAACCAGCATAACAAGAGGCGCCATGAGATAACTGAAAAAACTGGAATTCATAATCAGTATACGAGCAATCTTCTATGATATTGAATTGACATTAGGATGCCGAATGAAGCCAGCAAAGTCACTATTGATGTTCCACCATAGCTTATCAGTGGCAGTGGAACACCCACTACGGGAAGCATACCGGATACCATCCCTATATTCACGAAAATATAGACAAAAAATGTCATGCTTAACGCGCCGGCGAACAAACGCGCATAGGTATTTTGCGCACGTGCTGCAATGTATAGCCCCCTTATCACAATAAAAATATACGCAAGAAGCAGCAAGGCCACTCCCATCAAGCCGAACTCCTCTCCAAAGACCGCAAAAATAAAATCCGTTGACCGTTCGGGGATAAAATCGAGCTGTGACTGTGTCCCGTTCAGCCAACCCTTTCCATATATCCCTCCAGAACCGATGGCAATTGTGGACTGGATAATATGATAACCCGAGCCTAATGGATCGCTCCCGGGATTTAACAGAGTCAATATCCGCTGACGCTGATAGTCATGCATAAAATAGATCCACATTACCGGCGCAGCGGCAATAGCCAGCAACACTAATGCCGCCATGATGCGCCAACGTATTCCCGCAAGAAATATTCCGAAAACACCGGCGCTCATGACCAGCAATGCAGTGCCCAGGTCAGGCTGCAAGATAATAAGTGCTGCGGGAATCAGGACAACAATAACCGCCATGGTCAGATCTGTAAGCGATGGCGGCAGAGTCCGCTCTGAGAACAACCAGGCAATCATCATAGGCACCGCCAGCTTCATCATTTCCGAAGGTTGAAACCGGATAAATCCGAGGTCCAGCCAGCGTTGCGCGCCTTTACCAATATCTCCGGCCAGCAATACCCATATCAGTAACGCCAAGCCCAGAGCATAAATCCATGGCGTCCACAGTTTGAGGATTTCCATGGGAATCTGGGCCAGTATCAATAAGGCAACAAAACCCAATCCAATTCGAATACCCTGACGGGTAAGTAAACTGATATCTTCTCCACTTGCACTGTAAAGCACGACCAGACCCAGGCAGAGAACGAGTATTAGCACCAGCATTAGCGGAATATCAATATGAAGAAAATGCGCCACACCATGATCTGAAGGCGTGATCTCATTCTCCGCCAACAGCGGCTTATTTGGACTGGCCAAAGACGGGGTTCTCTAGTAAATACTTATCCATAATACGGCGTGCGACTGGCGCTGCAGTGCTTCCGCCACCGCCACCGTTTTCAACAATGACGGCGACCGCAATCAGTGGATTGTCAGCAGGTGCAAAACCTATAAACAGGGCGTGATCCCGAAGTTTTTTATCAATGGCCTCGGCATCGTACTCCTCATCCTGCCCAAGTCCAAACACCTGGGCGGTGCCGGTCTTGCCGGCAATCTTATACAGCGAGTTCTCACCAATCCGTCTGGCGGTTCCGTTTGGACCATGAACCACTGCTATCATCGGTTCAATGACCTGATCCCAATATTCATCCCGGCTAACATGGAATGCATTACTTTCAGACTCGGCAACGGCAGCTTCCTGCTGACCCGCCTGGAGCACCAATCGGGGCGATACCAGTCTGCCGCGCATGGCAAGGCGGCTGGTGGCTGTAGCAAGCTGCAAAGGAGTGGTCAACATAAATCCCTGGCCAATACCGGCGATAATCGTTTCACCCGGATACCAGGCCACACCGAGGGCGCCACGTTTCCAGGCCGGTGAGGGCAAAATACCGGCCTTTTCAGCGGTAGCATCAATGCCATTGACCTTCCCCAGACCAAAATTTTCCAGAAAATCGTGAATCTTCTGAATTCCCATGCGGTGCGAAAGATCATAAAAGTAGACGTCACAGGACTGGGTGATCGCCTTGGCCATGTCGACACGCCCATGCCCACCCCGTTTCCAGTCACGATATCTGCGGGACTCTCCAGGCAGCTGGTAGTAACCACCGGCCCAGATAGTCTCTCTGGCCGTAGTAATATTGTATTGCAATCCCGCCAGCGCTATGAACGGCTTTATGGTCGAGCCTGGCGGATATTGCCCGGTCAATGCACGGTTAAACAAGGGTCTTTCCTGGTCTTCCAGCAGCGCATTGTAGGCCTGCGAGCTGATTCCGTTCACAAACGGATTGGGATCATAGATGGGCATACTGGCCAGGGCGAGGACCTGGCCAGTGCGGGGATCCATGGCTACTACCGCGCCGTTATTAGCTTCCAGCGATAGTTCTGCCTCGCGCTGCAGATCAGCATCCAGTGACAGAGTCAGGTCGGCGCCGGCAACCGGCGGCTTGGCATCCAGAGTACGAATACTCCTGCCTTGAGCATTGATCTCAACCTGTTGATAACCAACCGTCCCATGCAATACGCCCTCATAATACTTTTCGATGCCCTGCTTGCCGATATGACTTGTGCCGTTATAATTCTTGCCATCCACCTGCTGCAGCTCGCTCTCACTGATGCGGCCCACATATCCCAGAGCATGGATAGCGGTGCCACCCAGGGGATACTCACGGTTCAGACGGGCAGCAATCTCAACTCCGGGAAACCGGTAGCGATTGACTGACAGACGGGCTACCTCCTCATCAGTCAGATTAAACCGCAGAGGAATACTCTGAAAAGACTGTTTGCGTGACTTCTCAGTATTGAAGCGACGCAAATCAGAGTCCGAGATCTCAATCAGGGCGCCGAGCCTTGCCAGCACTTCATCCAGGTTAGTGACTTCGGACGGAGTAATTTCCAGCCGGTAACTGGGCACATTATCGGCCAGCAGCCGACCTTTACGATCATAAATAAGTCCCCGTGGTGGCGGCAAGGCCACGAGTTTAATTCTGTTGTCCTGTGAGAGCGTGGCAAAATGTTCGTAACTGACAATCTGCAGATACGCCAATCGTGAGAGCAATACTGCAACAGACAGGGTGATACAGATCCCCGCAAATATTGCGCGACCGGAGAATAATTTACGCTCAAAATGCCTATTTTTTATGGCTTCGCGGCGCAACATTGCGTCAAGAACGTATCATGTTGTTAGAGCAATCAAGAAATTCGAACCGCATACCATACCAGCAGACTGGATGAACTGGAGAAATTCGTAGTTGCATAACTTAATCTTTCTATCAGATGCGAATAAAGCGTGCGATCTTCTTACATCTATATCCTGACAGGAAGCAAGCATTTACCGATCTGTTGGCTCATTTACTGGGCAGAACATGCCTATCAACCCTTCTTTCAGATGTATCCTCATTCCCGGTCCCATGTAAAATTCCAGTATCAGAAAAATCAGCAGCAGGCATGTGATCAATGGATGAACCATTGGTTCAAGACATGTAACCACTAGAAATACGAATTCGTGTCAGTAACTGCTATAGACACAGCCGAAATTGGCCTGTAAACATTAATTACTCAACTGACGAGTAATTTACTTGCCGGGCCACTTGCTGCTGGCACTGATGATGGCAATGGTCAGTCTGGTAATTACTCCTCTGCAGGAACAATCAAAAGAGAATCAGGCCTGATTCCAAAGTCTTTTTGAGCGGGCCTCTGTGGTTTTGAGTCCTTTTTTAGTATTCAGATTCTAACCAGCCCAAGGAAATTACGAGTGTAGCGGGCGCCTTTACAAATCCTGCCTGAAAAGCTACTAGAATTGGTTATTGGCAGCACCAGTTAACAATTTTACTACCACCTTTCCCAAAGACAGAATTTTTCTGTCCCCATTTAAATTAGATTTTTCATTTATTTTGAATTGCTTTTTCTGCACACTCAACTTACCTTGTAGTGGATCAGATTTCAAATCTTT
>JBGTHR010000228.1:0-3560 GCA_041746095.1 Gammaproteobacteria bacterium
CGGTGGCGGTGCTCATTGGTTGTTGATAACCAGGCTGGAATGCCTAATAGCTGGAACACGATTCGCACGGTGATATACAGGCCAACGAACAAAACCACGAGTAGCATGGCAAACATGATCAACGACAGATCAATCTGTAAACCACTTACTGCGATCAGCACATGACCCGTTTTATTCCAGAGCGCCAGACCGATAGCGACCAGACCGGATAATATCAGCAGGATTATGATCAGCACGCGGATCATTGTTTGGCCCCATCTAAATCCGCCGGTTTGTCCAGCGACTGCAGCATCACCAGAGACTTGCTGATATCGGGCAACTCCGGTTGAATGGTCTGTCCGTTTAGACCCATCAGGTCATCCTTGAGACTCTCGGCCTGACTGGAGTCACTGTTTGCCCCTATCCATGCGATGGCGCTGTCCAGTTGCCGGTGGTAATCCTTTTCATCGCGGCTGATGACGGCGAAACGGGCGGCCGAGAGGCGTTGCTGCAGGAACTGATTACCGCGTTGCTGTTTCTCATATTCTTCGGTCAGCGATTTGACCTGATCGTTATTGGTGATGCTGATATGTTTGTCCAGCCCTGCCCTGAGCGAGGTGAATACGTCCTGCCAGCCAGTCTGTGTAGGTGGCTCTGCTCCCTCGACGGGTTTGTCGGTTTGAGAGTGGCTGGCGGGTACTATAGAAGCCTCGACCACATCGGCTGGAAAGGGTCTGAGGCCGGTCGCAAGCCTGTCCAGTGTCAGCAATATTCCGGTAGGGTCGGGATGCGGATAGTGCTTCAGGGCATATAGTTCATCGGCCAGCTGTTCGCGGATGCTGAGTAACCGCGGATCAGACAAGTCATGCAAGCGACTGTCAGCAGCCTGTAAGGCGGCAATCGCGCCCTCGAAATCGCGCTCCAGACGCAGTCTGTAGTTGGCCATTCGCAGCAGGTGTTCGATCTCGGCCAGCACCCAGCCGCGTTCAGTGCGGGTTGCCTGTTCATAGGCCTTGTTGACTGCCTCGCTTAAGGTCTGGTTTTCTTTCTTAAGCGCTTCCAGCGATTGCTGCACGTTCTGAATATTTGCATTCAGTTCACTCTGAATGCCTTGCATCTCCTGACGAGCCACGTCTATTCCGGGCCGCTGTTCAAGCTCGCCCACCGTATTGGCCACGGCCGCGCTGGCCCTCTCGGACGCACTCAGCCTGACCTGCAAATCCTGCCAGGCAATATAGCCTAAAGTGGTTCCGCCAGCAGCCAGGACCAATGCCAGTAACGCCAGCAGTGTCAGTAGAATTATCCCTGCGCGAGAACGATTGTGCGTCGGTTGTACTGGTGGTGGCAGCCCGAATTCATCGGTATGACCCTTTGTATCAGGCTCACCAGGATTCTCATTTGTCGTTTCACTCATCTTCTTGACTCCTCTGACACTGCCCAGTCGCGAATTGCGCTAAACATGGCCTGATCTCCGGGATTTTTCGCGACTATCGGTTCAAGTCGGCAACCGTGTAATTGCGCAACTGCTGCGACGTGATCACTGCCTGCCAGAAATTGTATATTTTGTAATATCGGCATTTGTAATTCTGACGTCAAGTCAAACAGATTTTTCACTCCGTTTCCACTGGTTACCGTCACCAGATGAATGCGCTGCCTCGATTCCGCAGCCGGCAGGATCAACTGCGTGTCCGGCCTCACGCGGCGGTAAACCTCGCAATAATCGACTTGCGCACCATGATTTCTGAGCATATCACCCAGCAGTTCCCGGCCCCCATTACCACGGAATATGACGATTCGCTTGCCGATTAAGGACGATCGCGTCAACTCAGTCAAAAGGGCTTCACTGTTAAACGTCCCGACAGGCGCATACTCGACTGCGTAACCCTGTTTATGTAAAGATGCTGCGGTCGCATCCCCGACTACAGCAAGCTTCAAATTGGCGGGCAAGCGTTCAGGTAGCAGCTGCAAGGCATAAGAAACCGCATTGGGACTTACGAATATCGCAATATCATAGCCGTTTAACTGCTCAAGCCGTGACTGGCACTGTTCGATATCCTGCGGTCCGCTGATTTCCAGAACCGGAAAACGGATTGCGGCGCCAGCCTCGTTCTCAATCAGGTTGCAGATAGTCTCCGCCTGGTGAGACGGGCGTGTGACCAGAATATTCCTGCCAGCGAGTAGCCCGGTAGATGCGTCTGAGTGCCTGTTGGTCACTAGCTACCGGGTTACTTGGGTGGGTCTGTAGTCGCGAAATTGACGATTACGACCCACTGGCCGTTATTCCCAGGGATTTGAGTATGTCGCCGGCGCCTTGAGCAAGCAGGTCCTCTGCCACCTGTGTGCCCAGCAGTTCAGCATCCGAGACATCACCTGTTGCCTCAGCGCGCAGGATTTTTGTGCCATCAGGATAGCCAATCAACCCTCTGATATGCAGATACTGGCCGGTAATCTCGGCATATCCCGCAATCGGTACCTGGCAACCCCCGCCAAGACGCCGGTTGAGCGCGCGTTCTGCTCGAATCCGTGTATGTGTTCCATGGTCGTCAAGTGCAGCAATAGCATCGACGATATGGGTGTCGTTGGCGCGACACTCGATCCCGATGGCGCCCTGGCCTATAGCCGGGAGGCTCTGCTCTGGGGACAAAGTGGCCGTGATCCTGTGCGTCATCCCCAATCTGCGCAGCCCCGCCGCAGCCAGTATGATAGCGTCATACTCATCGGCCTCAAGTTTGGCAAGCCGTGTGTTCACATTGCCCCTGAGAGACAGGATCTCATAACCAGGAAAGCTAGCGGCGAGCTGACATTGGCGGCGAAGGCTGGATGTGCCGACACGGGCCTTCTCCGGCAAGTCCTCCAGGCGGGCATAATTCAGCGATACGAACGCGTCCCGTGGATCATCTCTGATTAGCACAACCGGTAGTTCCAACCCTTCGGGTATCTCCACCGGCACGTCTTTCATAGAATGCACGGCGATATCGGCCCGCCCTTCAAGCATGCCCTGCTCCAGTTCCTTGACAAACAATCCCTTGCCGCCCACTTTTGACAATGGGCTGTCGAGAATACGGTCACCCTGAGTCGTCATCTTTATCAGTTCGATTTGCAGATCCTGATGAGTGGCCTGCAATTGGCGGCCCACCTCCCGGGCCTGCCATAACGCCAATGGGCTTTTGCGCGTAGCGATGCGGATGATATTGTTAGTCATTGTGAGGAAATGTCAGAATGGCTCATCAAGGCCGATTCAAGGCGGCAAAGTCGCTCGACAGCAAGTAGACCGGACTGGCATGAGTAAATCGGACACAGGCCATGCGACGTAATCTACGTCTCTCCCTGAATTGGGATATCAAGCGTGTGATCAGCGATTTTTCAGAAACTTTCTGACCTCAGCAACATGCCGTCGACTGATCTCCAGGCGGTCTTTGATGTCCCTGAAACTCACCACAAACCGGCCGTCGGAATTTTTTTCCATGCCGGTGATGTAGTCATGGCTGATGAGCGCATTGCGGTGAACTCTGATCAGTCTGTCCTCGAATTCAATCTCAAGATTCTTCAGGGCGTCCTCAACAAGTACTTCGCCACGTTTG
>JBGTHR010000229.1:0-5622 GCA_041746095.1 Gammaproteobacteria bacterium
ATCTCCGACGCCACCAGTAGGCTGACGGCTGACTTCACAAAGACGACCGCCCTGACTGTCACGAAAATAGGTGACTAGGGAACTACCGGTTGGGCTATTAATCTGCGTAAAGGCTGCTCCATTTTTAAGATTTGGAGTGACATTTAGATCCGCGCAGCTCGTGGGAATCGAAAGGTCAGGGCCAGGCGGTGAGACTGTTCCGGTCGGGTCAACAGGAAGTTGCCCTACCGGGGGCAAAGGTAGAGCTCCAGGTACGCCAGGACCAACGGGTATAAAACCGTCAAGAAGCCCGGTCCCGCCCAATGTTCCGGTTATTGTATCCGTTACACCAAGTACAGTGTCGCCCAGCAAGTTAGCATTGGCCACACCTACACTTAGTCCAAGTGTAGAAGCAGCTGCCATGATTAAAATACTTTGTTTAATTTTCATTTATTAACGCTCCTCATTCTAAGTTGCAGCTTTCGCTGATATTGACTACTTGTGTCATGTTCATTGAGCCCGCCACATATGCAGGGCTGCTGTTATGACTAAATTGCTCCTTATAGAACTATTTATTGTTTAAGTCCGACTGCTATAGCCTGCATTATCGGAAACTACGATTCCCTTCTTTACTTGAAAGGCACTGTACGCAACCTCTACAACACTTGGCATTGATATGCGTCAATCCCAATCTTGATAAATATCAAGATTGGGATTACGGGCCTGACTAGCCATTAGATTTCCTCATTAAGATATTGATGCGCAAATAAGTGCGGTCTGTAGTTGAATTTGGCTTTGGCCAGGGCTATTTTCCCAGGCCTACTTCAGTGTTTGTGCAGCATGTGCATTACATGCTGGAAATTACATATGATAGAAAACGACTTACCGGGAGAATCTGTACATCTACTGCCTGAATAATTACGCTGCTACTATACGGGGCTATGTTTTCCTCACTTGACACGCTGCCTGCGATCGCCGCTAATTTGCGCAGGCTGTTTTGGCTGCGAACCATCGCCATCGCCGGGCAAATCCTGGCCATCGCCTCCGTCAGCGGTCTTTCCAGCCTGCAACTTCACGGTATTGATCATCTGGAATTGGGAATTGCAGATTTCGGCGTCGTACTTGGCACCCTCAAGGACCATTTGCCACTCCCGGCGTTGAGCACTGTTGTTGTATTGCTGACATTATTTAATGGGTTTGTCTGGTTGCGCTTAAGGATGAAAAAGGATGCCAGTCAGTTTGAATTCTTCGTGCATCTGTTGGTGGATATAGCCGCACTGACTGCGTTGTTATACTTTACCGGCGGCGCCACTAACCCCCTTGTATTGTTGTATTTATTGCCGGTTACCATTGCCGCGACTGTGTTGCCAGCACGGTTTACCTGGATAATCGCCGGTCTCACTGTCGTTTGCTATAGTCTGTTGATGAACGATTATGTGCCGCTACCGCCCAGCCATGCACTGATGCATGACTTCGATCTGCGTGTCTTTGGAGGCTGGGTGGGCTTTATCATCATCACCGGGCTGGTTGCGTATTTCATAATGGGTATGGGGCGTTCATTGAGAAGGCAGGACACATTACTGGCGCAAACCCGTGAACAGGCGCTCAAGGATCAACAACTCGTTGCGATTGGCACACTGGCCGCCAGCGCAACCCATGAATTAGGCACGCCACTTGAGATCCTCTCGTTGCTGCTGCGTGAGCTTGAGCAGGAAGGCGACGATCCCGGCATGGTTAAGGAAAACCTGCAGGACATGCGCGAACAGCTGCAACGCTGCAAGGTTGCCATGTCAACGCTAGCGCAATCCGCTGGTGGCGTGCATCTGGCAGGCGGAGGGGCGATGGTCATTCATGACTATCTTGAGCAGATACTTACCGATTGGCGCAAGGCACGCCCGGACATTAACATCAATCATCGCTGGACGGGCGCACAACCCGTACCTGTGATTCTGGCGGAACAAACGCTCAGTCATGCGATTCTGAATATTCTGAATAATGCGGCGGATGCGTCACCAGAGTCGGTCGACTGGCAAGCAGAATGGACACAGAATGAACTGACTATGGAAATACAGGATCGGGGTCCGGGACTGAGTGAAGAAGCCAGGCTGCGGGCGGGCAAAAAGCCCTTTAGTGACAAGGAATACGGCCTGGGCCTGGGCTTGTACCTTGCACATAGCATAATCGGACGTTTTGGTGGCGAGATCACCCTGCGAGAGCGGATGCATGGCGGCTTAACCACCCGCATAAGACTGCCTCTGGATATGCTGGCAATTCCGGCTGCCTAGATAATACCATCTACCCGTCAACGCTATTTGCATGGTTTAGAAATCAGTGTGACTCAAACAGAAAAAATCACCTGCGACATACCCCGTCTACTGCTGGTCGACGACGATCATGCGCTGTGCCGAGTGTTGGGGCGAGCGCTGGCTAAACTCCACTTTGAAGTATTAACTGCCTGCGATATAGCCACAGGACTCTATCATGCCGCGCATGCTCAGCCGGATTATGCCGTAATCGATCTGCGCATCGGCAGCGAATCCGGACTGACGCTGGTAGAAAAGCTGCTGGAGTTGAATCCGGCCATGCGCATCGTCGTTCTGACCGGCTACGCCAGTATCGCAACCGCAGTCGAGGCCATAAAACTGGGGGCGGTACATTATTTGTCAAAGCCCGCGGAACCCGAGGATATCCTCAAGGCCCTGAATCATGACAAGGGTGACACACTAATCGATATCCAGCAGGCCCCGGTTTCCGTGCGCCGAATGGAGTGGGAGCATTTAAACAACATATTGCAAACGCATGGTGGAAATATCTCCGCGGCAGCGCGCACCCTCAACATGCACCGCAGGACGCTGCAACGCAAACTGCAGAAACGGCCGGTTCAGGAGTGAATCCAACTCACACCTGCTTTCTCAGGGTGCGACAATTTGTCACATGAGACTCCATGTCACATTCCAAAGGCTGGAACTCTGCCCTACTATATCCATGCTCACTTGTTAAGTTGAAGGAAAACGCCGGTGGATTGAGAAGGCCTGGTTAACTTTCGCAATCTACCGGTATCTTCGAGAAGATCATCAGCGCCAGACGCACAACGGCTTGTATCAATACTCAATACGCTCGCGATACGACACTTTTAGCAGCTTGAAATCATCTACTCGCTTGAATTCCAGACTGAGATTCTGCGTTATCTCTTCAACCTACCCTTATTCCTGATAACCACTAAAGAGCCTCTGCCATTTCAAGCGCAGCGAGAAATCCACCGCAGGCGTACCGAGCGAAGAAAGGGATCTCTTGAAGATCTTTCCCTTCGGTCGAGACAAGATTCCTCACTGCGTTCGGAATGACAGAAGAATACTTGTTCAGACTGTCCCTAACATCAGGTCAGTTAACTTCCTGATCAATCAACACGTAGGCCTCTGCATTCTGGCCAGTCTCCAGCGGCATCGTGACTCCTATCAGGTCGCCAGACTGCGGCTGCGCCTGACCAGACTTTGATATCCGTGCAGTAATCGTTACTGACTCTTGCGACGATAGGTTGAATTCAGGAATCATCGCGGTTGAGTCATCCAGCGTCACAAGCAAGGGCAGATCCTTCACCTGTTTGCGCACCAGTGATAAAGGCATGCGAGGTCCATGCGCGGCGCTCGCGTAGATAAACACAGTGTAATCAGGCTTTGCCATGGCTTCCTGGTCAGGACTTAATTCGACACGCACTTGAAATGAGGCCGGCTCATTTTTATCAGCTGCCAGCACCTCGGAGGCTGCCGAACCATTCTCAGAATCATCGGCGGATTCATCCACAGGTTCGGGGTTATTATTTGACGCCGCCGCCGTTGAGCCGCCATAAGTTTCCAACTGCTGTTGCGCTGTTGCTATCTGCTTTTTAAGTGCTTCGCCGAGATCGCCATTATCCTGGGGTATCAGTGTCAGCAAAAGTTGCCAGCGATCAACCGCAGTCTGATATTCGCCGCGTTGATACGCGCTCAAGCCACCCAGCCATAGCGCCTTCTGGTGGTCAGGATTTTGCGCGAGCACCTGTTGAATCAATTCATCGGCGCGTGCCGGAAAATCACCCTGACTGGCATAGGTCAGGGATTCCGCCAGCGCCATCATCACGTCCGGCTGAGTGTATTCAGTCAACGCATTGGCCTGCTGATAGGCGCGCACGGCCTCCTCATAACGCTGCGTAAGCATCAAAGAACGGCCCAGCATCAACCAGCCCTCAAGGTCGTCGGTGTCCTGTTCCAGCCGCACGGCGAGCCGTCCGATCATGTCTTCAACGGAAACGGGTTCTTCGCCCTGTTCGGCCAGAGACTGTGCGTTTCCGGCATGGTTTAGTCCGCTGCTGAGCTGAGTGTAGATGCCAACAGCGAAAACCGGAATGAAGATAGCCAGCAACCAGCTTATCGGCATGGCTCCTCGTTTTGCCGCCACAGTAGTTGCTGGCTCTGAGTTCACAGTGGGCAAATCAGTGAGTAGATTCCGCGCCAGTTCCTCCTGCGCGCTTGCATAATACTGCTGTGCAATCAGGCCATTATTCAAATCCTGTTTAAGTTCCTCAAGCTTGGCGCGATAGAGTTCGCGATTGACATCGTGTTGTGAAATCGTTGGGGACTGACCATGACGCCTCAAGGGAGGAATAACAAACAACAGGGCAATGGCGGTCAGTGCTGCGATAATCAGCCAGAAAACCAGCATCAATTCAGTGTGTCCTGGTCATTATTGAGTAACCGATTGAGTCTGATCTGCTCGTCTCCAGACAGCGGTCTTTCATCTACTTGCCCACGTTTTCGAATCACGCGAAACAGCACCAGCAGGCTGAGAACAAACAGTACGAATGGACCGACCCACAGCAGATAGGTAGACGGTTTGAACCGTGGCTTATAGAGGACGAAATCCCCATAGCGCTCCACCATGAAATCGATAATCTGGGCATCACTCGACCCCGCTTCCAGCATCTGCGTAACCTGATTGCGTAAATCCTGCGCCAATCCGGCATGCGAGTCCGACAGCGTCTCATTCTGGCAAACCAGGCATCGCAACTCTTTCAGCAGGGCGTAATATCGATCCTGATATTGCGGCGGGGGTTGCAGCATCTCAGCGTAGAGAGACGACATGGAAATCAGCATCAATACTGCCAGCCACAGCGCCAGATATCTCATCCCTGCGTGACTTTGGATTTGCGTAGCTCCTGCAGCAAAGGCAGAATCGTGTGGTTGAAGTCCGACTCGGTCAACGGACCGATATGCTTGTATCGAATCACACCTTGCGCATCCACAACGAAGGTTTCCGGTGCGCCATAAACCCCCCATTCAATGCCGACACGGCCGTCAGAATCATACGCATTGGCGACATAGGGATTACCAAACTCCTGCAACCACTGCAGGGCTTTTGCCCGCTCATCCTTGTAATTCAGCCCATAGATTGGCACCGAATGCTCGCGCGCCAGAGACATGAGAAACGGATGTTCCTGACGGCAGGCGACACACCAGGTCGCCCAGACATTAAACAGTGAGACCTGGCCTTTTAGATCGGCGTTGGAAATTTCAGCCTGAGAATTCTCCAGCGCCGGCAGACGGAATTCAGGCGCGGATTTACCTATCAATGGAGATGGAACACGCGAGGGATCGAGGTTCAATCCCA
>JBGTHR010000230.1:0-2783 GCA_041746095.1 Gammaproteobacteria bacterium
TCTCAAATATGAAGTTCTGTTCACTGTCCTGTGTGCTCGTAGGATTGACCAGCGGTGGAATGACCAGGGCAATGTCCCTGCCTATCAGCAGTAATTTGACAGGCAATACTGTTACGCCCGTATCGTTTATTTTCAGAACCTGAATGTCCGTTTCTGCCTGATTGATGTCACTTGTCGTATTCGCACTGGTTTTCAGTGGAGACTGAGTGACATAGTAACCGGTGCTTACGCAGCTCTGCATAAGCACAATAAAACTACAGAATAGAAGCCAACGCAGTACTCTACTCATTCTCACCGGACTCATAAAGGTAATTAAGGAGCCTCTGTTTAAGTCAGAGGTTCCGGTGGTACAGGGATGCAGCAGCATTTCCGATGACGTGGGTCATTGAAAATGAAGAAAATAAAAATCGCATTTTTCTTTTCGTGCTCTGAAAAGCCCAGGCCATACTTGTTCAGAGCTTCCTTAGATTAGCAGCTGTATTCGTACACGCAGGTAAGACTTACTTGTGCGGGTGCCAGTAATCACTGGATTATTGCTATTCCTAAAAATCTATCCACAAGGCTCTATGCATGCAGTTAGTTGCATAGGTCTATCAGGATATACCGTTACATAGATTGTTTGAATATCATTATAAGTTATATCACAGCGGAGTACAGTTAATGGCGCTTACTGTTAATAATCATAATATTGATGTTGATAATGAAGGTTTTCTGCTTGAGCCAGGTGACTGGAATACAGAGGTCGCAAACCGGCTGGCCGAAATCGAAGACATAGACATGACGTCCGATCACTGGATGGTAGTCCAGTATGTGCGTAACTATCATGAACAATACCAATCCGTGCCTGAAGCGCGGAAATTGCTCAAGTCGATGTCTGCCGAGCTGGGCGAGGAAAAGGCCACTCGAAAATACCTGTATCACTTGTTCCCATACGGATACGGTCAACAGGCCTGCAAGATTGCAGGTATGCGTAAGCCACTGAAGCTGATGCTTGATCTGTAATTACTGGATGGATTTCATTGCCTTCAGCAGCCTGTCAATAGGG
This sequence comes from Gammaproteobacteria bacterium, assembly GCA_041746095.1. Lineage (GTDB taxonomy): Bacteria > Pseudomonadota > Gammaproteobacteria > JBGTHR01 > JBGTHR01 > JBGTHR01. The sequence goes on from JBGTHR010000230.1 coordinate 1,046, forward strand.
CTTGTGTCCGCGGCTGATTGACATGGCATTTTAAGCCTCAACGCGCCAGCGTAATAATTCTGTAACTCTTTAACACTACCCTGCCTCCCTCTGCTGGCATGATCACGTGCCAGTTGTCACTTCAACTAAATCGGGGGATACATGGATTTATCGAGATTTACCTTAAAGGCGTCAGCGCTTGCCGTCTTGTCTTCATCACTACTTTTATTTACTGCCGGCACAAATGCAAATAACGCAGTCAACCCATTAATTTTTAACCGCATTTCTTCATTTCCAGTATTCCTGAATACTGATGTGAATGAGCAGACGGTCGCTGAGATAGTTACAGCCAGTGGAAATACTCTTATATATACCGATAGCGCTACGGGTAAAATAGGCTTTGTAGACATCAGCAATCCCACTAATCCACGCCCATTAGGCGCTATTGATGTTGGTGGTGAGCCGACTTCTGTTGCGGTTCGTGGTAATTTCGCTTTGGCCGCAGTCAACACATCAACTAATTTCACGTCCCCCAGCGGCAAACTGGTGGTTATAAACATCGCCAATCAAAGAATTCGCGCGGTGCTGCCGCTGGATGGCCAACCGGATGCCATCGCTGTCAGCTCGGCAGGGCCATATGCAGCGATCGCCATGGAAAACGAGCGGGACGAAGATCTGGGTGACGGCAGACCGCCGCAGGCTCCGGGTGGATTCCTCTCGGTAGTCGATCTGCGTGGCGCGCCAGGCAGATGGACAGTCAGAAATGTCAATCTTGACGGGATTGCGGATAACTTTCCCGAAGACCCTGAGGTAGAATTTGTAGATATCAACGGACGCAACGAGGCTGTAGTAACGCTGCAGGAAAACAACCATATCATATTGGTTGATCTGCCTTCGGCCTCTGTTATTGGTGATTTTAATGCGGGTGCCGTGGATCTTGATCAAATCGATACTAATGAAAATGATCTTATCGAACAGAACAGCAGCCTCTTGGCTGTGCCACGTGAGCCTGACGGCGTCGCCTGGATTACCGACGATGTGTTTGCCACCGCCAATGAAGGTGATCTGGATGGCGGCAGCCGCGGGTTCAGTATCTTCAGTAAAACCGGCGAGGTGATTTTCGATTCCGGCAATTCGCTGGAGCTGGAAGCCGCAAGACTGGGCCACTATCCGGAAAGCCGCTCGGAGAACAGTGGCAATGAACCGGAAAATGTGGAAGTCGGCCGCTATCGCAATGACACATTGTTGTTCGTTGGTTCGGAGCGCTCCAATCTGGTGTTCGTCTATAACGTCAATAACGTAGAGTCTCCCGAGCGGATTCAGGTGCTGCCCGCAGGTGTTGCCCCAGAAGGCTTGCTGGCGTTGCCACGCGGTGGTGGTCAGTCGCTGTTTGTGGCGGCCAGTGAAGAGGATTCGCGCGATGATGCCATACGTTCAGTATTGAATATCTACCGTTACCGCCGTGAGGATATCGCCTATCCGACGATTGTCTCCGCCAACCGTGAGGAAGGTACGCCGATTCCATGGGCCGGACTCTCTGCGCTGGCTATCGATACCGGGAATGATGACAAGGCTTACACCGTTTATGACAGTTATTACCGCAAGAGCCGCATCCTGGAACTGGATATCTCGAGCAGCCCCGCAGTGATTAATAATGAGATCGTATTCAGTGATGCCCAGGGCGCACTGGCGGCACTCAATCCTGACCTGATCAATGATGATGGCACTGTCAATCTGGATGCCGAAGGCGTGGCAACCC
>JBGTHR010000231.1:0-1699 GCA_041746095.1 Gammaproteobacteria bacterium
AACCGCTATTTTTCCTGGACTATTTTGCCACCGGCAAGCTCTCTGTTGACCACGCCGCCTGCGTAATTGAGGGAATTGCCGAGGGCTGTCGTCAATCGGGCATGGCTTTGATAGGCGGGGAAACCGCCGAGATGCCGGGCATGTATGCCAATGGAGACTACGACCTCGCAGGATTCTGTGTGGGGATTGCCGAAAAAGACCAATTGCTCAGCAGCGATAATGTAAAGCCAGGCCATTGCCTGATCGGACTGGCATCCAGCGGTGTGCACTCGAACGGATTTTCACTGGTCAACCGGATTCTGGAAACCACTCAGACTCCGCTTGACACTCCTATGGGTAGCGAAACATTGGCTGAGGTATTGCTCAAACCCACGCATATCTATGTCAGTATCCTGCTGCCGCTAATCAATACTGGAAGCATACACGCACTTGCGCATATAACGGGCGGTGGACTGACAGAAAATCTGCCGCGCGTTTTACCGCCAGATACCTGTGCTCAAGTGAAAGTCTCCAGTTGGCGCCGTCCGGAACTCTTTACCTGGCTTCAGCAACAGGGAAATATCGAAGAACAGGAAATGCTGCGGGTATTTAATTGCGGTATTGGCATGGTGGTGATCGCTGATGAATCCGCTGCAGCTACTATTATCGGGGCCTGCGTTGGACAGGGCCTGGACGCCTGGCGCATTGGCAATATAGCTGAATCCACTGGCCCGGCACATGTGCAATTCTCCGCATGAGCGATACCACTCGCCTGGCCATTGTAGTATTGATATCCGGCGGTGGCAGCAATCTTCAGTCGCTGATCGATGCAGTTAAGGCTGGCAGGATCAATGCCAAAATCAGGGCCGTCATCAGTAATCAGCCCAACGCGTATGGCCTGCAACGCGCACAGAATCATGGCATCGCCACTGATGTGGTTGATCACAGGCAGTATTCCAGCAGACATGAGTTTGAAGAGGTGCTTCGGAACAAAATCGAGACATACAACCCGGAACTAATCCTCATGGCCGGGTTTATGCGAGTCCTGACGGAAGCATTTGTTACTCATTACCGAGGCCGCCTGTTGAATATCCATCCCTCGCTCCTGCCTGAATTTCGCGGCCTGCACACACATATCCGCGCGATTGAGGCCGACGCGAAACTGCACGGCTGCAGTGTGCATTTTGCAACGTCTGATCTGGACAGTGGGCCAGTCATCATCCAGGCATCCGTGCCTGTCCATTCCGATGATAACGCAGAAGCACTGGCGGCCCGTGTGCTTGAAAAAGAACACATCATCTATCCGCTTGCCGTAAAGTTATATTGCGACCACAGGTTGAGGTTATCGGCTAATACCGTACAACTTGACGGCAAATCTCTGGTCAAACCCCTGCAACTGGAAACACTTAACAAGGAAATGATGTGATAAAACATATAAGCCTGATACTGGCTTTTATCTTAATTTTAGTCTGTACAACTTCAGCGTTTGCGGAAGAAGCTTTTGAGATCCCCGAATTCAAGGCCACGTATAACGTCGAGAAAAATGGTTTCGATGCCATTCGCATGAAACTCTCGCTGCACAAAGATCAGGACGTGTGGACCATAACCTCCGACAGTGAAGCCGCAGGACTGGTTTCGCTATTTGCCGGTGATCAAAGTGTGACAGAACAGAGCATCTTTGCCATCGATGAGGAGGATAAGCTGGTTCCACAGGAGTACC
>JBGTHR010000232.1:0-3967 GCA_041746095.1 Gammaproteobacteria bacterium
GATAACCTGAGCGTATTTGCCAGAGCAGTTTTCGCCTCATGATCGGCATCAAACCGCGCGGTCGCGGATGTTTGAAAATCAGCCTCTGTGCTTTTGGGATCAAGTGGCGGCTGTCCACCTTTGGGAGAAGCAAGTGTGATATCCGCTCCGGCATCTTTGAAGACATAATAGGGCGTAGCAAATTCCTCCAGCCAGAAACCGGTCTTCTTACCGGTATTTCCCAGCCGGTCATGTGACGTCAAAACCATTAGAATCTTCATACTAAAATCTCATGATAAAATAGACCTGTCTTGGAAAGGCTAATCCTGCTGTTCAATGTTATGCAACCTTGTCTAACGTCGGATAGTCCACATAACCCTCAGTACCGCCACCATAAAAAGTCGTCTCGTCGGGCTCATTTAACGGCGCATTGAGCCGCAACCGTTCAGGCAAGTCCGGATTCGCGATAAACCGCTTACCATAGGAGACAAGGTCTGCTTCACCATTGCTGATAACGACATTCCCTCTGTCGCCGTCATAATCGCCGTTGACCATGATGCAGCCCTGATAGATATCGCGAAACAGGCGAGTGGGCACGGCTTTGCCACCGTGGCACATGTCCTTCGCACTCACTTCGATCAAATGCAGATATGACAGTCTATAACGATTGAGCGCATCGACAAGATACTCAAAGGTGACGACTGGATTGGAGTCGTGCATATCATTAAAGGTACCGCTGGGTGAGAGACGGACTCCTACCCGCCCTGCAGGCCATATCTCCAGAACAGCTTCAGCCACCTCAAGCATCAGCCGGGAGCGGTTCTCAATTGAGCCACCATACTGATCGTCACGCTGGTTGCTGCCGTCGCGCAGGAATTGATCCAGCAGATAGCCATTAGCGCCATGAATCTCGACACCATCAAAACCCGCCTTCTTGGCATTCTGTGCGCCGATTCGATACTGTTCGATAATGCCGGGGATCTCCTCTAACCCCAATGCGCGCGGTGACACGAACGGCTTGGGACCGTCGTACGTCAGGGCATCACCCCTGGGAGCAATGGCGCTGGGAGCGACAGGTAATTCACCATTCGGTTGTAGCGATGGATGCGAGATACGGCCCACATGCCAAAGCTGCAGAAAGATGCGACCGCCGCGCGCGTGCACCGCATTGGTAACCAGACGCCAGCCGGCTACTTGTTGCGGACTGTGAATACCAGGTGTATTGGGATAACCCAGCCCCTGGGGCGTGACCTGAGTGGCCTCGCTGATAATCAGTCCGGCAGAAGCTCGCTGCTCGTAATATTCGGCATTGAGTTCGTGCGGCACATTACCCTCACCTGCGCGGTTACGGGTCAGTGGCGCCATTACGATTCGATTGGGCAAGTCAATCTCGCCGACTGCTAGCGGAGTAAAAAGATCAAGCTCGTGTCTTGAGGGCTGTATTTTTGTTGTTTGCGGGTTCATTCAAACCTCCTGGTGGATTATTTAGACTGGTCTACTTCGTAGCAAATGTGCTGGAACAGAATTCATGTTGAATCACTGATTCTCAGAATATTGCCTTTCATGATTGCATCCCGCATGATTTGTGTACGTATTTAGCCAATGGCTTGTGTTTTGCCACCAGATATTGCCGTAAACCATCTTCATGCACAGGCTCGACTTTGAGTTGCATACTCAGGTCACGTGTAACGGCGCTAGCCTCCAGCCCGAGATATTCGCCGGAAACCTGTAAAAAGTTCTGCATGATTTTTGATTTCATTCCAATCTCCTTTTATAGACCAGTCTACTATAACTATAAAAAATATATAGTTCAGGATTACCTCAGGACTTTGTTAAATAACACATCAAGAAACGCCGTCATCGGTGTAATCGATTGGGTCACCTTGGCGCGCAGTATCGCACCTTCCCAGCCTGTCAGCAGGAACCCGGCCAGCTGCGCGGCATCACGGTCATCTGCAATTTCACCGGCGTCCTGTGCCAGCTTTACACATTCTTCAAGCTGCCGCTCCCATTCGCGAAACACTATATTCAGCCGTTTGCGAAAGGCCTCGTTCTGACCCGCCAGCTCCTGGCCAAGGTTTCCGATCAGACAGCCACGAGTGCATTGACCGTCACTCATACTCGCAACCCCGGATTCCAGGTAGTTGCGGATGCGCTGCAGTGGTGCAACTTTTTTGTCTTTCAAAAAACCATCAAGTTTTTTTGCATACTCGACTGCAAAATTATCGATGACAGCCAGGCCGTAATCCTCTTTACTCTGAAAGTAGTAGTAAAAAGAACCCTTGGGAACACCTGCTGTGGTTAGGACAGAATTGATGCCGGTAGCGCCAAAACCTTGCTGGGCAATAATCTCGGTACCCACCTTGATCAATTCATCTTTTGTCATTGTCTTGCTCATGAAATTATATTAGACCAGTCTGCTAGTATAGTCAACAGTATTAATAAGCCGTTCAAGTCACTTGACTGGTTCATGAATCTACTCATGTCTACAAGTTGGCAGTCGCTGCCTAAGACAGGGAATACCGAGCGTATTCAAAAGGTGTGTCAAACAAGCTTCCCATGGCACGTTTAGTGCTCAGATGTTTAGTCATTACAGGCTGGTAATATCATAATAATGCGAACTTCATATGACAGGTTTAAATAAGCGATGGCCCAATGAGCGAAGCTGACGCAAACACTGATGCCCCGGAAGAACAACGAACAGAAGATGAACGAGAGCAGGAAGACGTTCAGGAGAGCTCTCGGCTTCAGGCAAAGACTGTCTATGCAGTCATTCAGCGCGAAGGTGAAGAGGAATTAGAGCGACCAGTCGCATCGTTATGGTGGTCAGGTGTTGCGGCTGGCATCGCTATCAGCACATCCGTAGTGGCGCAAGGCGTCCTCCACGCGGAACTTCCAGACACTGGCTGGCGACCAGCTCTTGAAAGTTTCGGCTACTGCTTCGGTTTTGTGATCGTAATACTTGGGCGATTGCAGTTGTTCACAGAAAACACGATTACCCCTGTACTGCCACTCATGGCGGATTATTCGCACAGGACCCTCGGTTTGACAGCACGCCTGTGGTCTCTCGTTTTTATTGCGAATCTGGTTGGCACATTCGTGGCGGCAGCTTTTGCGGATTTCGCTGGGCTTGCAACCCCCGAACAGCTCACCGCATTCCAGGAAATCTCGCGTCATGCGATTATGGATAAAACAGCGCGGGAAGTGCTGACTCATGGTATTCCGGCCGGCTTTTATGTCGCTGCGCTGGTGTGGATGCTGCCAAGTTCAAAAGGATTCGAGATATGGGTAATCATTATCATGACATACCTGATTGCGCTTGGCGGCTTTACTCACGTCATCGCAGGTTCCATGGAAGCCTTCCTGCTGTTGATCGATGGCCAGATTGGCATAGGTAAGACTATAGCCGGGTTTATACTGCCTGCTCTCATAGGCAACGTGATTGGTGGAACGGCACTATTTTCGCTGCTTGCCTATGCACAGGTCCGTGAAGAAATAGATGAGGAATAGCGTCTTGAACCGATACTTCAACGCAGATCGTTACAGGTAACAAGTTCCAACATATATACGATGATGTGTTAACGCAGGTGGAATAAGAATGTAATCTGTTTCAATGGGAACGCTGTGCTTATCCCAACCTACAGACTACTTCGTATTGCCATGCGCTGGAATGCCGCCCGCATCACGTATCATGCGAGCAAAGTGCAGCAGATTCCAGGTCATAAACGCGGTTGCGTTATTGGTGAATTCGTTTTCAGGTCCACCAGAATTCTCATCGCAATAAGAAGGTCCTGGCCCGGCCTCGCCGACCCAGTAGGCATCGGTCTGCGGAGGAATCGTAAAACCAAGGTGCTGCAGTGAATACAGGATGTTCATGCCACAGTGTTTGCCGCCGTCCTCATTACCCGTAATCAGACAACCGCCGACACGGTTGTAATAAATATACTGGCCCTGATCGTTGAATTCACCGGAGGCGGAATATAGCCGC
>JBGTHR010000233.1:0-3891 GCA_041746095.1 Gammaproteobacteria bacterium
GCCAGGGACAATCAGTCGAGTTCGGAGTGATCTTGCATGGACGCGATCGAATAACGTTCTGATTTCTTGTAAATACAGGCAAAAGTGAAACATATTGGCCGTTGGAACCGCTTTTATTGTTGACAGCAGGTACTGAGTTTCGCGGCAAGGTATGTTACAAAGGAGTGTGAATGTCATCGCATTCTTGTCGTTATCAATCGGCGATCATAACTCAATGGAAGATTAACATGGCGAGGGAGTCTGCTTTGTATGTCAAATAAAAATCACAAGAGCCCGCGGGCGGCTCATCTCATACAAACGTATAACGATCAGTCTGATTATCCTGATTGTCAGCGTAATCGACAACGCAGGAGATTCACCATTAGCGGATTTTTATCAGGCTGTATCAAACGCAGACGCCGCACACAGCGCCGCGAATCCTCGGACGGGTTTTATACGGACTGGTATAGTCCAAGGCTGCGTTTCATGGCCATCTCACTGATTCTGTTATCCAGTTGTGACGCAGTCTTTACCATGATACTTCTAGGTAAGGGAGCAACAGAAATCAATCCGATCATGGCGGTGTTGATCGGGCATGATTTACTGGTGTTTTTTTATGCGAAGCTCATGATGACGGCAACACCGTTAATACTGCTTGTGGCGCATCACAACTTCAAACTATTTAAGCGGTTCAGAGTTGAAAACGTGATCACAGTATCCGTTATAGGCTACTGCATATTACTGATCTACGAACTGATATTGCTGAGCTCGATGTAATGAGCTCAGCTAAATACAGCACTAAACACCAGTGAGAATTCTTTTGCCGGCCTTTTGTATTAAACCCATGCAAGAACTGGATAATCGCTAACAGCCTTAGTGCATCGAAGTGAGTTCAGTCTCGCGCAATCTATGCAGATTGCGTTCCCACATCCGTATATTTGCCGGATTACAACCCTTATCAATATCGTTTAGCCATTTGTCATGGCACAACATCACCAATTCCAGTCCCTCGGGCGTAAAGTGTGAGACGCGTATCTCAAAGCTCAGCCAGTTAATCTTGTTCAGATCACGATTATTATCGGTCAATAGCTGGTTCACTTTTAGAAACTCTAGCAATGGGCGATAACGATTCTTGAATCTCAGCGCAGTCTGTTTTTTCAGCGCCGCGTTCGATTTAGTGTCCACATACCAATTACAGGCATCAATAATAAAATCTTTCATAAACCATCTCCATTGATTTACAAATATAGTCCAGCTGGATCGTATGCAGAACCGTATTCCGTGGTTACATATATGACGGCTCTACTGTAGGCGTCATCTGTACTGAATATCAATATTGCGATTGATGTGTTTATCAGTCGGCTTTATCCATTTGTCGCCGAATGTATGAATATCGCTAATTTCAAGTGATGCAAGCGATCTTTCGAATGGATTTTAAATGGCTGAATAACTAATCAGGCGGCTGTATGATTCAGAATGCTAAACATCCTATGAACGCCAGGAGGTTGACAGACGTTCAGGCATGAACATTAAAAAAGCCCAAGTCTATTGATTAGCCTTGGGCAAAAAATGACCCGCAATTAGAGGAATGGGGCAGATAGAGAGCAATCGATGTGCGTTACTCACAACTGTTAAAATCTGCTTATATGCCAGAGAAATGGATATAAAAAAACCCCGCGGTATCCTTACCGCGGGTGTAAGGCATCCTTGCCACTGGACTATATGTCTGAGGCATTACATCCCATTCGCCCCAGATACTTAAACTATAGATACAAAAATCAGACGTGTGTGTGATTCACCGCACATTTTAGTGATTCTCTCATTCGATAGGACTTGCACGAAGGAGTCGGAATTCAAGAACGCCATAGGGAGCTGATTTGAGTTACCTTATCGATAGATACCCGCCGGAGACGCCCTGCCTGGAGTAGACAATTTGCCAGAGCTGGTTACGCCGTGCGCGAAATGCTCCTGCTGCAGTCAGCAGGAAGTATCGCCACATGCGGTAAAAACGCTCATCGTAGCCCAGTGTAACCAGTTCTTGCCGATGTGCATCGATGTTTTCCATCCAGGCCATCAGCGTTAAGTCGTAATCAGGTCCGAAGCTGTGCCAGTCCTCCATTACCAGGATATCCTCACTGGCTGCAGCTATCTGTTTTGCAGTGGGCAGCACGCCGCCAGGAAAGATATACTTATCGGTCCATGGATCGATGCTGGTTTTAGGTGTATTCGTGCCGATGGTGTGCAGCAGAAACAGACCGTCATTTGCCAGGCATTTACGCACTACCTGCATATAGGTTTTGTAATTCCTGGCACCGACATGCTCAAACATGCCGAGCGATATGATACGGTCAAAGGTCTCGTTTACATCACGATAATCCTGTAGCCGCAAATCCACAGACAGTCCCGCATACCTATCGCGGGCCAGTGCAATCTGCTCTTTGGATACAGTGACGCCCACAACTTCGGCCTGATATCTTTCTGCGGCAAACCCGGCAAAACTTCCCCAGCCGCAACCGATATCCAGCACCTTCATGCCTGGTTGCAGACCAATTTTGCGGCACACCAGATCAAGTTTGGCCTCCTGAGCCGCATCAAGGTTGTCTGCATCCCTCCAGTAGCCGCAGGTGTAGGTCATCCGCCTGTCGAGCATGAGTTGGTACAAGTCATTACCGAGATCATAATGATGTTCGCCAATCTTGAAGGCGCGCGCCTTGCTCTGCCGATTGACAACCTTGGAAACCAAAAAGGGCACTAACAGTTTGGCGGGAGAAATTGCATGTTCCAGGTCGGCGCGAACTATTCTGTCAATGAGTACGTCGAGTGCTTCACAATCCCACCAGCTATCCATATACGTTTCACCAAATCCAAGCACGCCGTCACTAAGAATGCGTGAATATGCATCAGCTTGGTTCACCTGTATATCGAAGGCGCGTGTCCCGTTGATTTCAACATCGGCATGGCTCAGTAAATTACGTATTGTTTGTTCGGCGCTTTTCATATCGTTGTTATTAACGGCTTATTCAAATGGATAATGAAAGGGTGAGTTTTTATAGTGCGAATCTTCAGCGACAACATTGGCAATATGTATCGAAACATGCCTGCAGTACAACTGTATTAAGCTGGCATCTGTTCAGGGCTGCCAGGAAATCGTTCGGAGAGTTGTGATGATAACTCTGTATCAATTTAAATGCTCTCAATTACTGGGTCCCTGATTATAATCAGGCGCTCCAGCCAACATTCATTAACCACTTAAATGTCTTGTCACATGAATTGATAGCGCTCGCCGGATTACATGTCGCTGATCCCATCAGCCTGCACCAGATACAGTCAAAGATCATCATAACGGTGCGGTAATACAAAAGTTGATTTTTATCCGATTGCCCAGATAGTTGAATTTACTCATTATTTTAATATTGGCATGGTTCTGGCTTTACCCTGCGTGAGTGCGTCTGCATACTCAAACTTCTTCCCGTCTTATATGCAAACCGCTCGTTACTCCTCCTCTAGTCCCGCACAGTTCTCTGTGCGGGTTTTTTATGACGCAGCATACTATCAAGGCAGCGCTGGGATTATATTGCGCAGTATTTGTTGCTCCGGATGTGATATACACATCAGGAGCAGACGATAGCTATGGATGACAGCGCCAGGTTGCAGAGGGTAAACTGCCATAAAAATAACGCCTATAGGCTGCCTTGAGCGTAGTGGGTATAAGAAAAAGCGCGAGCAAGAGCGCCACACGATAAGCCCGGAATAACAACAAAGAAACGCACGCTTGTATCAGGCTAATGTATGGCAAATCTCAAGCGCATCTTTGAACTTCATCAGATCCTTTCAAGCAGGCGAACACCCGCCTCGATCGAGATTCTGTGCAAACAACTGGAGTGTTCAGACTCTACAGCACGGCGTGCATTG
>JBGTHR010000234.1:0-4319 GCA_041746095.1 Gammaproteobacteria bacterium
GCGGATTGCCACGTTGACCATTTAAACCTATCTGAATCATTAGTATGACAGGTTTCGATGCGTTTACTGCGTTACTGCGACGTGATTTCCTCTTGGCGTATCGTATTCGCGCCGAGCTTGCCAACCCCTTGCTGTTCTTTGTGCTGGTCATCAGTCTGTTTCCGTTGGGAATCAGCCCCTCCAGTAGTGTATTACAGACGCTTGCGCCCGTGATCGTATGGGTGGCGGCGCTGTTTGCCGCAATGTTGTCACTGGACGGTATGTTCCGCTCGGATTTTGAGGATGGTTCGCTCGAACTGCTATTGGTCAGTAATCACTCCACAGCGTTGCTGATACTGGCCAAGATCATCGCCCACTGGCTGACTACAGGTCTGCCTCTTGTACTTCTGGCGCCGTTGCTCGCCAAGCTGTTATTTTTGCCAAACGGCGCAATACTGCCATTACTGGCAACTTTGCTGCTAGGCACGCCCGTGCTCAGCCTGATTGGCAGCATTGGAGTCGCACTCACCATCGGCTTGCGCAGAGGGGGTATATTACTTACCCTGCTGATCATGCCACTCTATATACCGGTATTAATCTTTGCGACTAGCGCAGTTCATGCTGCCGCCGATGGTCTGCCCATCAATGGTCAGTTGGCTATTCTGGCCGCCATGTTACTGCTGGCGTTGACTCTGGCGCCGTTTGCGACCGCTGCAGCATTGAGAATTAGCATGAATTAATATTTTTAACTATATGTTATTAAATAATATTATTTAAAATATATGTGGCTTTGGTTTCATAAACTTGGTTCGCCTAAATTCTTTTACCATATTTCCGGAAAGTTGTTGCCGTGGTTTGGCTGGAGCGCCTTTTTGCTCATGGTGATCGGACTCTACTGGGGGCTGATAGTGGCGCCGCCCGATTATCAGCAGGGTGACAGTTACCGCATCATGTTCATCCATGTGCCTGCTGCCTGGATGTCCATGTTTGTATACATGGTCATGGCCGTGGCTGGCGCCATCGCCTTGATCTGGAAGATGAAGCTTGCCGAAGTTGTATCTATGCACTGTGCGCCGCTTGGCGCTTCTTTTACCGCCCTTGCACTCGCCAGTGGCATGTTATGGGGAAAACCCATGTGGGGCGCCTACTGGGTGTGGGATGCGCGCCTGACCTCAGAGCTGATACTGTTGTTTTTGTATCTCGGTGTGATCGCGCTGTATGCCGCGATTGAGGATAGGCGAACCGCCAGCCGTGCAGGCGCTATTCTGTCGCTGGTGGGCGTGGTTAACCTGCCCATCATTCATTATTCGGTGATCTGGTGGAACACATTGCATCAGGGACCTACTGTCAGTAAATTTTCTTCACCCTCTATAGACAGCAGTATGCTGATTGCGCTGCTGATTATGACAGCCGCTTTTATGCTGTATTTCCCGGCGGTGCTTCTGCTGCGCGCCCGCACCGAGGTTTTGGAACGTGAGCGGCACAGTAACTGGGTCAAGGAGTTGGTAACAAAGACGTGATTGGCCAGAGGTATATAAGATTGTTGTATGGCTGAGTTCGTCGACGAATCCCATTGAGAGGTTGTTCCAGCTATCGATTTTAAACACCAAGACACTATTCCGGGGAGGTGATCTCTTACCACAGATGACATAATGTTCAATATGCCTGGCGAATTTGAAATCATCGAACGCTATTTCTCACGTCAGACACTATCGCGCAGCGATGTGGTTATTGGTGTAGGTGATGATGGAGCCGTATTAACTCCCCGAGAAGGTGAGAAACTGGTCGTCAGTATGGATACGCTGGTCGAAGGCGTGCACTTCAAGCGGAATACAAATCCTGAATGGGTGGGACACAAGGCGCTGGCGGTTAATCTCAGTGATATGGCAGCGATGGGTGCTGAACCGGCCTGGACAGCTCTGGCATTGACGCTGCCGCATTTCGACGAAAGCTGGCTGGACGATTTTAGCCGTGGTTTTTTGTCCCAGGCTGACCGGCATCGAGTAAGGCTGGTGGGGGGGGATCTAACTCAGGGTCCATGCAGCATTACAGTGCACATCATGGGTTTTGTGCCGAATGGACTGGCATTGATGCGACGTGGCGCCAGACCAGGCGACAGGATCTTTGTGACCGGCCACATCGGTGATGCAGGTCTTGCCTGGTTGGCTGATGAACACAGAATCGATTTATCGATCGATGAGATCGAAATCTGCGGACGGCGACTGCATACCCCTGAACCGAGAATAGACGCGGGTTTGGCGCTTCGAGGCATCGCCAGTTCGGCAATCGATATCTCTGATGGACTGCTGGCCGATCTCACGCACCTGCTTTCCGCCAGTTATGTGGGCGCCAGAGTCAATATTGATAAATTACCAGTATCGGGCGTGATGCGTGACCGATTGCGCCAAGCCGATGACTGGCTGCTACCGATGACTTCAGGCGATGACTACGAACTGCTTTTCTGTGTTCCCGAACGTAATATAAAAAGGTTGAGCAGGCGATTTCAAGACATAAATTATCCAATTTCAGACATCGGTGTGATAGAAGAAGCTGAGTTCGGCCTGCGGTGTTACCACAATGGGATTCCAGTCGAGCTGCCGGAGCGGTTGGGTTACACGCATTTTGCTAATAGCCCAATATGAAATTCTCGCACCCCAATGTCAGTGAAATATTAAGCAACCCGATCAATCTTTTGGCATTTGGCCTGGGGTCAGGGTTGTCACCCGTGGCGCCCGGCACATTCGGAACGCTGATAGCCGTGCCCCTGTATCTCGTGCTGGCATCGCATTCTACGTGGATTTATATCACCATTACTATGGTGTTGCTTATATCAGGTATCTGGATCTGTGGTCGTTCGGCACGCAACCTGGGCGTACATGATCATTCAGGCATAGTCCTGGATGAGATCGTTGGGTTTCTGATTGCCATGGCCCTGGTTCCAGTGCGCTGGTACTGGCTATTGCTGGGTTTTGTGCTGTTTCGCTTATTCGATATCATAAAGCCTTGGCCAATTCGCCTGATAGACCAAAGGGTATCGGGTGGCACCGGTATAATGCTGGATGATGTCATTGCCGGGTTGTTTGCATTGCTCGTGCTACAGGGTTGCATATGGGTGTCTGGCAGTTGATTCCCGGTTTCTGCTGGCAGGAGAAATTCGAACAGTAAAATCATCATTCCCCTGCGTTAGAACACAACCGCCTGTATGATTGCACTAACACGTATATTGTTTCGTATAATAAAAATAAAGGGTCGTTAAAATGCGCATATTACTACCAGAGCTGGTAAGAATAACCACTGCAATTCTGGTCTATAGCCTGCGCGGATACTGTGTGGAAATAATCTTATGGGGATGATTGATGGCATTCGAATAGATCGTATTCTTACTCAGATTATGTCATCGGGCAATCTTGAGTCTTCGCAGAGTTTGCAGAACATCAAGAAGCTCAAGTCACTTGCCAGGACCGCGGTCCCCAGAATTGCCCAGCATCTCAATACTACTAGCCAGGAAGGTTCGAAAGTGGTTATCGGGTTGCTCACCGAGCTTCTGGATGACTCGACATTACAGTTTTACCGTAATGCCCTCGCCGACTCAAATCCAAGAATCGTCGCGGGTGTTGTCAAGGCCATGGTCAGCAGCCCGCATGTGGATCCCAACAAACTGCTTTCATTGATAGACAACCCTGAGGTCTCCAAACCAGCGGTATTACAGATACTAACCGTCCATAAGGGCAAGATTGACGCGCAAAGCCTGCTGCGCTATGCCTACAAGCTTGAAAATAACGATCTTGCCATGCTGTTCCGTATTATTGAAGAGGTGGCAGACGAATCATTGGTGCCCGAACTAATCAATCGAATCGATTCCAAAGACCCGGTGATGCGCACCAATCTGGCGAGAGTATTGTCGAGTTTTCAGCTGCCTAACGCTCAACTCACCCTTTACAGAATGCTGGAAGACGAGAACAAGGTCGTGCGCCTTGCAGCGCTGGAAGGTTTATCCAAAATGGATGCGAATCCTGATGTGGAAAAACTGTGCAGGCTGCTAATGGATCCAGACTTCAAGATTCAGAGCAAGGCTGTCGAGGTCATTGTTAAGCTCAATCACTCGAATACAGTCAAGTACCTGATTGAGCCGCTTCAGCAGGAATCCGAGTACACACGTCGGGCGGCGGTTGAGGTTTTGAATGAAATCGCTAATCCTGACTCTGTAAAAGATCTGTTAACAGCCATTAAGGACGCCGACTGGTGGGTTCGAAGCCGGGCAGCCGACGCCCTTGGCAAGATCGGTGGTGAGCGGGTTGTTAGATCCGTCATCAATCTGATCAAGGACAATGATGAATTTG
>JBGTHR010000235.1:0-2937 GCA_041746095.1 Gammaproteobacteria bacterium
GTTATAGCCGGTTATTATTGCGATAGTGGACTAATATAGAGCAATATCTGGTCAATACTGAAAACTTATACGGCCCTCTTAGGCTGTCTCTACCACTGGGAATATTATGAGCAAAGTTCCATTGACGGTAGCGGGAGCAGAGATGCTTCGCGCTGAACTGAGAAAACTGAAGTCCGAGGATCGTCCACAGGTTATTGAGGCGATATCAGTCGCGCGTGCGCATGGTGATCTCAAGGAAAATGCCGAATACCATGCGGCTCGGGAAGAGCAGGGATTTATTGAGGCCCGGATCAAGGATATTGAAGCCAAGCTCTCTAATGCGCAGGTGATCGATGTTACTCAGATCAATGCCGAAGGACGCGTGATATTCGGTGCGACGGTTGGCCTAATTGACGAGAATACTGGTAACGAAGTTACCTATAAAATCGTCGGCGAAGATGAGGCGGATATCAAGCTGGGTTTGATCTCAGTGAGTTCGCCAATTGCCCGGGCGCTGATTGGCAAACAGGAAGGGGATGTTGCCACCGTGCAGGCGCCACAAGGCGATATAATCTACGAAGTGGTGGAAGTAAGATACTTATAAATTAAATGCAGGGCGTAACCAACGCCTGCCGGAATCTTGCTGGCAGAGAGTGTATACGCCTATGCCGGTAACCTCTTTGTGAGAAATTCCAGTTTAGGCGACTGCTTGTTGCGCCGGTACAGCGTCCCAACAAAGCCTACATGCTGAACTAACTGGCACCCGGTAGTCCTGCATAAAGACTCCAGCATGGCTTGCCGTGTGACTTTGTCCGCGGCATTCACCTTGATTTTGATTAATTCGTGGAACTCCAATGCCTCTTCCACCGCCAGTATGACAGTCTCTTTCAGGCCTTGAGATCCAATGATGATTACGGGTTTGCGTGTATGTGAAAGGCGGCGCAAGTGTTTTTTCTGTGTGTCGTTGAGTGGCATCTGTAGTGTTTCATGAAAAGTTAATGCTAGTGTACCATTTGTCCTATGGGAAATCGTAAACAGACGCAACGCTGGCTTGACAGGCATCTGAGCGATCCTTTCGTTAAGCTGGCAAATCGTGATGGATGGCGCTCAAGAGCAGTCTATAAGCTTGCCGAGATCGATGAGCGTGACCGGTTGTTTCGTGCCGGAACAAGTGTAGTGGATCTGGGTGCGGCGCCGGGTAGCTGGAGTCAATATGCGGTGTCCAAGGTCGGCGAGACGGGTAAAGTTATTGCGACTGATATCTTGCCTATGGAGTCTATCAAAAACGTTAATTTTATTCAGGGCGATTTCCGCGAGGATAGTGTCCTGGAGCAAATTCTAGCGGCTACTCAATCTGATCCGATTGATCTTGTTATTTGTGATATCGCCCCCAATATAACAGGCGTGACTTCGGTCGATCAGCCGCGTTCTGTCTATTTTGCAGAGCTGGCATTGCATTTGACTGGTAAAATACTTAAACCTGGCGGTAGTTTTCTTGTCAAACTCTTTCAGGGCGAAGGATTTGACCAGCACCTGCTAGACGTGAAAAGGAAATTTACGAATACAATCGTCCGTAAACCGAAGGCCTCCCGCTCAAACAGCCGTGAGGTTTATCTTCTGGCCAGCAACCGCAAACTGTAGTAATGTGCCAGTAACCGAATTTTAAATGCAGAGGTAACATCTTGAACGATATGGTGAAAAATCTGATCTTGTGGGCAGTTATTGCAGTGGTTTTGATGTCTGTCTTCAAAAACTTCACGCCTCAGCAGGAGCGTCCGCGTGACCTTTCCTATTCAAAATTTATAGCAGAGGTCAAGAGTGGTCGCATCAAAGAGGTAATGATCGATGACCGGACTATTAAAGGCACCACGTCCAATGATGACTCGTTTGTAACCTATAGTCCGCCCAACGATCCTAAGCTGGTGGATGATCTGCTGGCGAATAATGTCGAAATCGATACTACTCCACCCGCAGGCCGATCGTTACTGCTGGAAGTGCTCATCAGCTGGTTCCCTATGTTATTGCTGATAGGCGTATGGATATTTTTCATGCGCCAGATGCAGGGTGGTGGCGGTGGCCGGGGCGCGATGTCGTTTGGCAAAAGCAAGGCGCGCCTCATAGGTGAAGACCAGATCAAAGTCGGCTTCTCGGACGTTGCGGGTGTTGAAGAGGCCAAGGAAGAGGTTGTCGAACTGGTTGAGTTCCTGCGTGATCCTGGCAAATTTCAGAAGCTGGGCGGAAAGATTCCGCGTGGCGTATTGATGGTCGGACAACCCGGGACCGGTAAAACCCTTCTGGCCAAGGCGATTGCTGGTGAGGCCAAAGTGCCGTTTTTTACCATCTCCGGTTCGGATTTTGTCGAGATGTTTGTCGGCGTCGGCGCCTCACGAGTACGCGATATGTTTGCTCAAGCTAAAAAACATGCGCCCTGCATCATTTTTATTGACGAGATCGATGCCGTCGGACGCCATCGTGGCGCCGGTCTGGGTGGTGGTCATGATGAGCGTGAGCAGACCCTTAACCAGTTGCTGGTGGAGATGGACGGCTTTGAAGGTAATGAAGGGATTATTGTCATCGCAGCGACCAACCGGCCCGATGTGCTGGATCCGGCCTTGCTCAGACCCGGCCGTTTCGACCGCCAGGTAGTAGTGCCGTTGCCTGATGTGCGTGGTCGCGAGCAGATTCTTAAGGTGCATATGCGCAAAGTTCCGATCGCGGATAATGTTCGTCCTGATTTGATTGCACGTGGCACACCCGGATTTTCCGGTGCGGATTTGGCCAATCTGGTTAATGAGGCGGCCCTGTTTGCCGCGCGCGCCAACCGGCGCACCGTGGATATGGATCAATTCGAACGCGCCAAGGACAAAATAATCATGGGCGCCGAGCGCAAATCCATGGTGATGAGTGAAGATGAAAAGAAACTGACTGCCTATCACGAGGCGGGACATGCCATTGTCG
>JBGTHR010000236.1:0-3055 GCA_041746095.1 Gammaproteobacteria bacterium
CCACTGTTTTTACCGGTTCCAAGCAACATGCTTGATGTCACGGCTGGATGCCAGCGGTCCAGCCCGTTAAATTCTCCCAGTAATGCCCACGCCGCCGCAGGTTTGATTTTGAGCTGCACTTCCTCCGTGACCATCAATACATGCGCATACGCAATCGGCGACAAGGCTGCCAGTAGAAGCAATGTTGACAAGGCGCTCTTTAGTAAATCGGAAACCCTGTCGTGAAAACCGCGATGTATTCTCATGCTGATACCTCTGTAATAGTTTGGACACAATGCGATCATAACAGAGTTGCATCATAATCACCTTTGGTGTATGGCAAACTTCTGGCACCAATCAAAATTTGCCAATCGCTTCGAGTTCACCGTGCCGGTAATTTGCTGACAGTGTATTGATACACGCAAACTTGTTCGAATTTGAGTTAGAAGCTTTCAGTCTCCACTATCCTTAATAATGCCGGTTTGTATCGATTCGCTCGGCCATTGACGAATATGCAGGTCACGTTGTGGAAAGGGAATTTCGATGCCGGCTTGCCTGAATGCGCTATCGATGGCGAAGTTTATATCGCTTAGGACATTGAGTTTGTCATCGATCTGGGCGATAAAAAACCGCAGCTCAAAGTTGAGAGAGCTATCGCCAAAGCCCAGGAAAAGCACATGTGGTTCTCGTAACGTGCCATTCTTTACCGGCGCGGGGTGTTCTTCTGCGACCTTGAGCAGCACTTCTTTAACCATTGCGGTATCGGTCCCATAGGCTACGCCTATCGGCACGCAAACGCGCCCGCTCAGATCACGCAGCATCCAGTTGGTGACCTGACCAGAGATCAGCTCGGAATGAGGCACAATGACATCGGCGCGGTCGAACGTCATAATCTGCGTAGAGCGAATATTGATGCTTTTGACATACCCCTGTGTGTTGCCCACCACGATCCAGTCACCGGTGCGTATCGGGCGTTCAAATAATAGACTCAGGCCGGATACAAAGTTATTAACGATATTCTGCATGCCGAAACCGATACCCACAGACAATGCGCCGGCGATAATGGCGAAGTTCTTGAAATCGACGCCCGCGACACTCAGCGCGATTAATAACGCCAGCCCGGTACCCACATAACCACTGATGGTAATAGCGGCATCGCGTGCGCCTCGGTCAATACGAGTTTTGCTTAGCCAGTTTTGATCCAGCTGTTGCTTGAGCCAGGCGACTATTGCAAGTAATAGTGTGAAAAATATCAGCGCCATGGCTATCTGGCGCGGAATTATGGTCAACGGGCCAACTGAAAAGCCCTGGTTGATATAACGAAACAGCACCGCCTCGCCGCTCTCGGACAGCCCCCAGATACGCAGTAGAAACCATGCCAAACCGCCCCAGACAAGCAATGCGGCAATCAGCCGCAACCAGATCAGTCCTGGCATGGACTGGGTCTCCGCCAATCCTAACCGGTAGCGCAGGCGTTGTTCCCAGCGATGATGTCCCTGATCGAGTCCGTCCAGAAAATCACTTGCCAGTCTGCTTATTACCCAGGCAAGTCCCAGACCGATCATGCTGTAAAAGATGCTGCCAATGATGTACGAACTCAGATTACGGTAACCCAGTAATTCCGCGATCAAGCCACCAGTCAACGCCAGAGTAACCAGTGGCCGGAACAGCCCGATGCCACGTAAGGAGTTGAGTGTAAATGCCAGCCAGATGACCCATATCAGGCAGGTGGTGAAAATGACGGTGTCAATGGCGCGCGCCAGCACCAGTATGGGCTCTGCCAGTCCCTGATAGAACGGACTGTTGAATATCGCGAAACTGATGGCTGTGATAATGATCAGAGAGTACAGCGCGCGCCAGAATCTTTTGCTTAGCTGTTCGTCAATAGGCAGATAATGTCGGGCTGGTTGCGGCGGACTAAAAAAGCTCCGGCCGATATGCGATGCCAAAATAAAACCGAACAGGGAGAAACTGACAACGGCGAGCTGCGGCCATGGGCGGTCATTTCGGGCACTGATGATCCAGAACACTGTCCAGCCCGCAAATACCAGCAGACTGGGCAAATACCGAACGGCGGAGGCGCGGAAAGCAATAACAATCTCGGTTGCCAGAGTGGCCTCTGGTGAGGGCGGTTCGAGCCGTGGAAACGTTGACTTTTTGACATAGAAGCCGACCATCAGTAAGAGTGTGGTCAGTACAATAAAAAAAGGCAGCCCGACTTCATCCAGATGATTCATCCCTAAATGACGAATCTCGGTCTCTAAAATGGCATTAAACCAGTCATAGGGATGATGTTTTTCTACTAGCTGGGAAAATATATTTGGAGACCGAATCAAAAGTTTAGCCGTGCGTTCGGCAGCACTCAGGGTTTTTAATTTTTCGAGGAGTACTTCGCTTTCTACTAGCAGCAGTTTGCAGACTGCAATCGCATTTTGATAATTCTGGACTTCTTTGGCGAGCGCTTTTCTGGCAGCTTTCAGCGTAGCGTCTTCATTATCTGTGGGCGTTCCAAGCGTCGTCAGCTGTTCTGTAGCGGTATCGAGTCTGCGTTGGCGTTTGTCTATACACGCTCTGGCCAGCTTCAGAAATAATGGAAGTTGTTCGCCTGCCAGGCTCGTTGATTCCTCAGTAAGCGATCCATCAGCGATCTGAGCCTGCAGTTGTTTAACCAGCGTTTGTGCATCTGGTATCGTTACAGTCTGCTCAATATCAGTATTAGTCTCGCCATCGGCAGCTCCAGCAGCAGAGGTTAAACCGAGCAAAAAAATGAAGCAGGCGTTTAAAAATAGCCGTACTACCATGGATTGAGA
Source organism: Gammaproteobacteria bacterium (assembly GCA_041746095.1). Taxonomy (GTDB): domain Bacteria; phylum Pseudomonadota; class Gammaproteobacteria; order JBGTHR01; family JBGTHR01; genus JBGTHR01. The sequence goes on from JBGTHR010000236.1 coordinate 2,790, forward strand.
GATGGAAAGTGTGTGTGTGAGCATGTAGACGGGCAGGGTTATTATCCTATGTTGATTTGTGAAATTTGCAGTCCATTGGAAACAAACCGATTCTGTTTATGAATACGGAAGAGTAGGGACAGCCAATTGGGATTAAACGCTAGTGTATGGCGCATAATCCCTGGAAGATGAATCGCTATAGGGAATCGGGTAAGACATGGGGTTGATACAGACCTGAACATAAAAACCGATAGGGTTATAGATACAGTAAGGATTGTTCAGCTCTT
>JBGTHR010000237.1:0-3417 GCA_041746095.1 Gammaproteobacteria bacterium
CCGAGGTCCGGATAGATGTCCTTGAGTGCCCGTACCGCACGTTGCGCCAGACCCTCGGGATTGTATGACTCTTCGGCGTCTTCGGATTTGTGCTCGGATGATACGACCGGGAACAAGGCAATCGCCGGTATTCCCGATTCAACTAAAACCTCGGCCTCCGCGAGTAGCATATCCAGGCTCAATCGTTCGATACCGGGCATAGAAGAGATGGATTCATGTTGCCCTTCTCCCTCTATGATGAACATCGGATATATCAGGTCATGAACACTCAGAGTATGTTCACGCATGAGATTGCGTGAGAACGCATCCTTTCGCATACGCCGCGGACGGGTCTGGGGAAAGGCTGTGTATTTATTTGACATGGGTGTTATTCCCTTATGCGCAGGTATGGAAGACTTGACTGTCTGAGTGATTATGACTCAAGTTGCAGCCAGTCGCGGGGAATTAAAAAGTCCGTATAAAGTTTAGCTTCGGCGCTCCCCGGTTCAGGCGACCAGTTATACCGCCATTTAACCAGAGGCGGCAGAGACATGAGAATCGATTCGGTGCGGCCACCAGACTGTAAACCAAACAATGTTCCGCGATCGTGGACCAGGTTGAACTCTACATAGCGGCCACGCCGATAGAGTTGAAAATCGCGTTGCTGATCACCAAAGGACTCCTGTTTGCGCCGTTGCACAATAGGCAGATACGCCGGCAGAAAGTGATTCCCTACGCTTTGCATGAATTCAAGGCAGGACGTAAATCCCCACTCGTTCAGATCATCAAAAAACAGGCCACCCACACCACGCGTCTCATTTCTGTGTCGTATGTAAAAATAGTCATCACACCATTTTTTATATTTTTTGTAGACATCCTTGCCGAAGGGTTTACAGGCCAGCTGGGCGGTCTGGTGCCAGTGTATCGCGTCCTCATCAAAGCCGTAGTAAGGTGTGAGATCAAAACCACCGCCAAACCACCATACAGGCGGCTCGCCGGGTCTGGCTGCGATAAAAAAGCGGACGTTGCAATGTGTTGTGGGGACAAACGGATTGCATGGGTGCGCCACTATAGAAATACCCATGGCCTCAAATCCTCTGCCTGCCAGTTCGGGCCGCTGCGCGGTTGCTGAGGGTGGGAGTCGCTGTCCTGTTACATGTGAAAAGTTGACGCCAGCTTGTTCAAAGATTTTGCCATTTGCCAGAACTCGAGTACGTCCACCACCGCCCTCATTACGCGTCCAGCTGTCTTCGGAAAATTTTGCCAGGCCGTCTTCCTGCTCCAATGCAGCACATATTTTATCCTGCAGTGATACCAGGTAATCACGGACGGCCTGAATGTCGGGTGGTGTCTTACTGTTCAAATCGTTACTCACGGCTAACTACTGGATTTAGCTGGAACGTATTACTTTGCCTGACAGGGCATCGCGAATCTCGGTGGGGTTGCCCAGACTTCCGACGGCTCCTTCGAGGATGTAATCCAGCCGAATGCCGAAATATGCTTTTACTTCCCGGGCATCACGCGCAGGTGGTTGACCTGACACATTTGCGCTGGTTGAGACGAGTGCGGAATCGCATGCCAGGCATAGATCTGAGGCTATACGATGAGCGGTTACGCGTACAGCAAGAGTGTCGTGCTTACCGGTAAGTATTCGGTTGATACTCGCTTTCGCGGGCATCAACCAGGTTGCCGGCCCCGGCCAGGTGCGCAAAACAGATTGCCAGCGTAGCGGTTCTATGTCTTCGATGAAAGGCTCAAGTTGAGAAGGCGTCGCGGCAATCAATATCAGTCCCTGGTCCGCATTTCGATGTTTCAGCTCGAGTAATCTCTCAATAGCGGAGTGGTTAAGCGGATCACAGCCCAGTCCGAATACAGATTCCGTTGGATAGGCAACAATACCTCCGCCTTTTATAGCCTCGGCAGCATGTTTGAGTGCAGGATAGTTCACCAGTCTATGTTCAATGACGGTTATCAACAAATTAGAGCTTTATATTTACCCTATTTATAAACCAGTGCAATCAAGCTCCCATAATCCGGCCTGCGTTGCGTGCGCGGCCACCTATGTTCAGGTCCTGGTACTGGCCTTGCGCTTCTTCTTGGGCGCGGCGCGGCGCGTGCCTTTTTTGACTGGCGCCTCGGTGATCAGTTTTTCACATTCTTCCATGGTTAGATTGGCGGGTTCGCTACCCTTGGGTATCTTGGCGTTCTTTTTGCCATCGGTCACATAAGGCCCATAACGACCGTTAAGCACCTGAATGCCCTTGGCCGGGAAATCAAGAATAATACGGTTAGCGTCAGCGAGATTCTTCTCCGATATCAGTTCCAGAGCGCGTTCCAGATTAATGGTGTAGGGATCGTCATCTTTCAGGGAGACGAATTTTTTGCCATAACGCACATACGGACCGAATCGGCCAATATTGGCCTGAACTTCTTCACCCTTTGGCGTCTCTCCCAACGCACGCGGCAAATCAAACAGAGGCATGGCCTCCTCTATGGTAATGCTGTCCATCTTCTGCCCTGGACGCAGGCCAGCAAATCTGGGCTTGTCTTCATCATCCTTGGTGCCTATCTGCACAAACGGTCCATAGCGGCCCATACGCACGGTAATGGGCTTGCCTGTCCCGGCCTCAGTACCCAGCTCGCGCGCCTGCACCGCTTCCTCGCGCGTAACGCTGGCTTCTTTATCATCCACACGATCCTTGAATGCGCTCCAGAATGCCTGCATCACAGGCACCCATTCTTTCTCACCACGGGAAATCTCATCGAGTTCATCTTCAAGCCGTGCAGTAAATTCATAATCCACGTATTGCTCAAAATGCTGAGTGAGGAACTTGTTCACAATACGACCGATGTCTGTTGGATAGAATTGCCGGTTCTCCAGTTCGGCATATTCGCGATCCTGTAATGTGTAGATGATGCTGGCATACGTGGACGGCCGCCCGATTCCGTATTCCTCAAGGGTCTTGATCAGGCTGGCCTCCGAATATCGCGGCGGCGGTTCGGTGAAATGCTGATCGGCAATGATGTCCAGAAGCTTGACAGTCTCGCCATCGACGAGTTCTGGCAACATTCTGTCGTCACTCTCAGGCTTGCTGTCGTCGGTATCCTCAAGATAGACACTCATAAACCCAGGTTCTTTGATTGAAGATCCTGTCGCCCGGAAGTTGTGAGCGTCGCCGCAGGCAAGATCGGCCGATACGGTATTCAGAGTGGCGTGAATCATCTGACAGGCGATGGTGCGTTTCCAGATGAGTTCGTATAGCTTGAATTGATCACTGGTCAAGTGCTTTTTGACCTGCTCGGGTGTGCGTAATGCCGAGGTTGGGCGGATCGCTTCATGCGCCTCCTGAGCATTCTTGGACTTGGTTTTGTACATGCGTGGCTTATCCGGACGCTTGTCCTTGCCAAATCGTTCGTCGATGAGATCGCGAATCTCAC
>JBGTHR010000238.1:0-6745 GCA_041746095.1 Gammaproteobacteria bacterium
CGCCCCAGCTGTTGCGGAGCACCGGGGTAATCGTGCCCCAGTGGCAGATAGGCAGCCTCTCCCGGCGTCACGGCAAACGACATGCCCACGATCCGGGCCTGCATATAATCCAGGTCGGTGGTCTCGGTATCAAAGGCAAACAATTCCGCGTGCGCCAAACGTTTCAGCCAGTCATCCAGTTCGGCCTGCTTGGTGATCATCGAGTAGTATGATGGACCGGACTCCGCTGGCGATTCTGGTTCGTGGGCAGGCGCCTGGCCACTCTCATTATCCAGTTCAGTCAGCCAGGTCTTGAATTCATACTGTCGGTAGAGGTTTCTGAGCGTTTCGGTATCGGGCGCCTGCAGAGTAAAATCGCCTGCTGATACGTCAAGTTCAACATCACACTTGATGGTGGCCAGGGCATATGACAAGGGCAGATCATCCACTGCAGCCTGCAGTTTTTCACCGATACTGCCTTTAATCTCGCCTGCATGCTCAATCACGCCCTGCATGGACTCATAAAGAGTCAGCCATTTAACCGCTGTCTTGGGCCCTACGCCGGGCACGCCTGGAATGTTATCTACCTTGTCTCCCACCAGCGCCAGGTAGTCGATGATCCGCTCCGGCGGTATGCCGAATTTGTCTGTAACGCCTTGACGATCAAGCCGGGAATTACTCATGGTATTGATCAGCGTCACATGCTCATTGACCAGTTGGGCCATGTCTTTATCGCCTGTGGAAACCAGCACCTTTATACCCGCCTGCGTGGCCTGCTGGCACAATGTGCCTATCACATCGTCGGCCTCGACTCCGGGAACCTCTAAGTCGTGAATGCCCAGTGCCCTGATAAACTCATGCAGTGGCGGAATCTGGCTGCTGAGTTCGTTTGGCATGGGCGGGCGGTTGGCCTTGTACTGCGCATAGAGGTCATCTCGGAATGTCTTGCCCTTGGCGTCAAAGATTACGACCATCTGTTCCGGTTGCTCGTCCTTGAGCATCTTTTTGAGCATGCTGATGACACCATAGATAGCGCCAGTAGGTTGTCCCTGGCCTGTTGTCAACGGGGGCAGGCCATGGTACGCACGGTACAGATAGGATGACCCGTCAACCAATATTAGCGGCTTTAACTCAGCGGATTTTTGTGGCACGTGGTTAATTTTTGGTAAGAGAAAGGACAAGGGAATTATAGTCGCATGAGGGTTCTGGTACTATGTTGGAGAAAGGACGGCCCATCGTACGCTCGTCTGGAAAACAATTAGAACGACTTAAACCAATCAGAAAACACTCACCAAGTTGTTGGACACTCTTGCATGTCTGTATTTACACCCGTCTCACCAGAAGAGTTGCACGCCTTCCTGTTGCTTTACGATGTGGGCGCCCTGAATAATTATGAGGGAATCAACGCAGGCATCGAGAATACCAATTTTTTTGTAACTACTGATCGATACCCGTTGGTTCTGACTTTATTTGAAACCCTGAGCGCCAAGGAGCTGCCCTTTTTCCTGGGGTTGATGGCGCATCTTGCCGAGCATGAGGTGCCCAGCGCACATCCGCTTGCCGCACTTGATGGCGAATATTTACAACATCTGAATGGCAAGCCTGCCGCCCTGGTTCGACGGCTCATGGGTAAGGATTTACGCGAGCCCCTGTCTATACATTGTCGTGCGATAGGTGATGCGCTGGCAAAACTTCACAATGCCGCCAGTGATTTTGCCATGTTTAAAGCCAGTAACCGTGGTTATGCATGGTGGTGTGAGACTCGCGATAGTCTGCAATCTCACCTTGAAGCCGAAGATCTCGAACTGTTGAATCGTGAGATCCTGTTCCAGCATACCTATTCGATCGAGCGGCTGCCAAAAGGTATTATTCATGCCGATCTGTTTCGCGATAATGCCCTGTTTGTGGGCAATGAGCTTACCGGCATCATCGATTTTTACTATGCCTGCAATGGCACGCTGTTATACGATCTGGCGGTCACCGTGAATGACTGGTGCTTTCTGCCAAACGGCGACCTGGATGCGCGGAAGTATGACACGTTGATTCAGGCCTATCATGCGCAGCGGCCATTATCGAAGCTGGAAGATGATGCCTGGCCAGCCATGCTAAGGGCGGCAGCACTGCGCTTCTGGCTGTCCCGCCTGTATGACAAGACCTTTCCACGGCCTGGGGAAATTACTCACATCAAGGATCCGAATGTGTTCAGGAATATCCTGTTGTTCCATATTGAGAACACTTCTCACCTACCAGTCAAAACACTTTAAGTTGCCCTGTGAAAGCCGCCCTGAAACGCATGGTGGATTTAATTGATGCCATCAGCGAATGGCTGGGTCGCACCGTTTCCTGGCTGACGCTGGCTATGGTGCTGATCACGTTTATGGTAGTCGTGCTGCGTTATGGGTTTGATTACGGCCGTATTGCGCTGCAGGAGTCCATCACCTACATGCATGCACTGGTATTTATGGTGGCGGCGGGATATACGCTGAAGCATGATGAACACGTCCGGGTAGACATCTTCTACCGCGGCATGTCGCCAAAGGCCAAAGCCCTGGTAGATCTTATGGGCAGCCTGCTCATGCTGATACCGGTGTGTGTATTCATCATCTGGATCAGTTGGGAATATGTCATCAATGCATGGGCGCTGCTGGAAGGCTCGCAGGAGGCGGGTGGATTGCCACTGGTATTCATTCTGAAGAGCATGATTCCCATGCTGGCAATCGTGCTGCTCTTGCAGTCCGTGTCGATCATTGCCCGCAGCCTGTTGATCCTGACAACCAGACCTGAGGAAAGTATCCGCTAATGGAATGGATGGCGCTGCTGATGTTTGCCACATTAGTGGTGGCGTTATTGGCGGGGTATCCGGTCGCTTTCACACTGGGCGGTGTGTCGCTGGCCTTTGCAACGCTGGGATATTTGAGCGGTGCGTTTGATATTGCGTTTCTGGGCGCACTGCCAAACCGGCTATACGGGATTATGGTCAACGGCACCCTGATTGCCGTGCCTTTGTTTGTCTTTATGGGTGTGATGCTGGAACGCTCACGGGTGGCCGAGAATCTTCTGGAGACCATGGCCCAGCTGTTCGGCACGTTACGCGGTGGGCTGGGGTTTTCGGTGATTCTGGTGGGAATGCTGCTGGCAGCCAGCACCGGCATCGTCGGTGCGACAGTTGTAACCATGGGTCTGTTATCCCTTCCGACCATGCTTAAGCGCGGCTATTGTCCGCGCTTAAGTGCCGGCGCCATCTGCGCCTCCGGCACATTGGGCCAGATCATACCCCCTTCAATCGTGCTGGTTTTGCTGGGTGATGTATTGTCATCCGCGTACCAGCAGTCTCAATTGCAGCAGGGACTCTTTTCGCTGGATACCGTATCCGTAGGCGATCTGTTCGTCGGCGCCGTAATCCCAGGGCTGTTGCTGGTCTCGCTATATCTGGCGTACATGGCCTATGTTGCCTGGAGAGAACCAAAACGCATGCCGGCCATGCCTGCCCGTGTCGATCAACTGAGTACGTTGCAACTGACGATACAAATAGTCAGGGCTCTGGCGCCCCCGATACTGCTCATCCTGGCGGTACTGGGATCGATTATTACCGGTCTGGCAACGCCTACGGAAGCCGCATCAGTGGGTGCTATGGGCGCCATTTTACTGGCTGCGGCCAATCGTCAGCTCAGCCTTGAATGCCTGCAGGAAGTTATGCGCGCAACGGCCCGAGTCACCAGCATGGTATTCATGATATTTATCGGCGCCTCGATCTTTTCACTGGTATTCCGGGGTTTTGGCGGGGACGATGCGGTGCATGCCGTGCTCACAGATTTGCCAGGCGGGACTGCCGGGGCGGTATTGGTAGTGATGTTGGTGATGTTCCTGCTCGGTTTTGTGCTGGATTTTATCGAGATCATCTTTGTGGTGGCGCCTATTGTAGCACCGGTGCTACTCACCCTGGGCGTTGACCCGGTATGGCTGGGAATCATGATTGCGATGAATCTACAGACGTCGTTTTTAACACCGCCGTTCGGTTTCGCACTGTTTTATCTGCGTGGTGTGGCGCCTGCAGAGCTATCCACATTGGACATCTATAGAGGTGTCATACCCTTTATTGGCATACAGCTGATTGCGCTGGCCATACTTGCCATGTGGCCAGGGCTGGCCACATGGCTTCCAGACAGGATTTATACTCAGTAAATCAGATAATATGGTCGACTGAAGGCGTAGTCAGCATGCCCAGATAAGCAGATTTTGAAGTCTGAATCTGGCTGTGTCCAGCACCAACAACGCCCAGATATGCCGCGCCAATGATCACCAACAGGGCTTTTTTGGCAGGCTTGCCCTGCTTGCCCTTGCCCCACAAAGGCAGAATAATGACCCATAAGGCGATCAGAAAATTAAATATAAAAAAAGCCTGTGTTGTTATCTCCATCGTTCTTACCTCTTGAGTTAATTTCAACCCGCATAATTTATAGCACACGTGAATTATAATATGCACGCTCGGATATATCGTGCCAGACTCGAACCTTGTCAGTAAAGCCCTGATAGGAGGCAAAGATTCGGCGCGACAAATCATCCGTGTCTGCTACCTCGCTAACCACTTCCTGGGATAGCTGATGCAGTCTCTTCATCACATCGTCGGGCAAAGGGCGGATATCCACGGAATGTTGGGTCTTCAACTGCTCCAGGGCATCATTATTGCGCGCCGTGTATTCAGCCAGCATGTCTTGGTTGGCGACTCGGCAGGCATATAAGACGATGCTGCGCAGATCTTCAGTCAATGAGTCCATAGCCTTTGCACTGATAAAGCATTCCAGTGTAGTGCCGGGCTCATGCCAGCCGGGATAATAATAATATTTGGCCGCTTTGTAGAGACCAAAGGCCAGATCATTATAGGGATTGACCCACTCCGTGGCGTCTATGGCGCCGGACTGTAATGAGGTAAACAGTTCACCACCCGGAAGATTCACAGGAGTACCCCCGGCGCGTTTCAATACCTCACCCCCCAGCCCGGGTATACGCATCTTGAGGCCCTTGAGATCCTCAAGGCTGTTGATTTCCTTGTTGAACCAGCCCGCCATCTGCACACCTGTATTACCGGCGGCCGTGGGGATCAAGCCAAAGGGCGCATAAGCCTCCTGCCAAAGTTCCATGCCGCCGCCATAATAAAGCCAGCCGTTCATCTCCTGGGCATTCATGCCAAACGGCACGGTGGAAAAGAACTGGAAGGCCGAACTTTTACCTTTCCAGTAATATGCGGAGCCATGCCCCATCTCCGCTGTGCCACCCGATACGGCATCAAAGATTTCAAATGCAGGCACCAGTTCTCCGGCGCCATACACCTTGATTCGTATGCGGCCCCCCGACATCTCGCCAATTATTCGGGCAAGCGTCTCCGCAGCCGTGCCCAGGCCAGGAAAGTTCTTCGGCCAGGTAGTGACCATTTTCCATTCATGAGTTTTGGTCGGCTCAAGTGTCTTGCCATCGTCCGGGACAGACATCTCAATCACACCGCTGTTAGTATCTGATTTCCCACAGCCGACCAGTGTGCTCCCCAGCAGCAGACCGCTGGCCCCGGTTTTTATAAATGCCCTGCGTTCCATGACACTCTCATCTCGAAATTATTGACCGTAATATTTCAGGCAATTGAAACTTATTCACAGAATTTGCAGATTAGCATACGACAGCACCAGCCATTTACTGCCGGAACGTTCAAAACGCACCTGGACACGCGCCTGATTATCTCGTCCCTCGCAATCCAGAACGATACCTTCGCCAAACTTTGCATGCCCGACCCGCTGACCAATACGGATGCCAGTATCATTCGCTATTGGTTTGCGTACCGGCGTATAAATCGATTGACGCACCCTGGCATGGGGCCGGACTTCCTGAATTAGTTCGGCCGGAATCTCGCCGATGAACCGCGAAGGCGGATTATAGTTTTCGGTTCCATACTGGCGCCGTGTCTCTGCATAGGTCATCACCAGCTGCTGTCGCGCTCTGGTAATACCGACATAGGCCAGACGACGCTCCTCTTCCAGTCTCCCTGGTTCCTGCACAGACATACGATGCGGAAACAGCCCTTCTTCAAGACCGGCGAGGAATACCAGCGGAAACTCAAGCCCCTTGGCCGAGTGCAGGGTCATCATCTGTATGCAGTCATCCCAGCTGTTGCCCTGACCTTCACCGGCTTCCAGCGCAGCGTGCGCCAGAAAGGCGTCCAGTGGCTGCATTTCACCGTGTAATTCCGGATCAACAGAAAATCCCTGCGCGGCAGTGACCAGTTCCTGTAGATTTTCTACACGAGCCTCGGACTTTTCACTGCTATCACGGCCGTGGTGATCCTTGAGCTTGCTGGCCTCGACGACGTGCTCGACCTGCTCCTTGAGCGGCAGAGTGGCAATGGTCTGGCTCATGTTTTTCACTATCCGCAAAAACCCCGCCAGCGCATTTCCGGCGCGCGCCGTGAGTTCGCCCGAGCTGATCAATGCGTGCGCAGCATGCCACAAAGTGGTGTCCATGGCCCTGGCCTGTGCGCGTATCAGACTGACACTGCGCTCGCCGATGCCACGCGTGGGCAGATTCACAATGCGTTCGAAGGAGGCGTCATCACTGGTGTTTGAGGCCAGCCGTAGATACGCCAGCGCATCCTTGATCTCGGCGCGTTCGAAAAACCGTAAGCCCCCATAGACTCGATAGGGCATGCCGAGTGCGATGAAGGTCTCCTCAAAGGCCCGCGACTGGGCATTGGAGCGATACAGCACGGCACACTCGCTGCGCC
>JBGTHR010000239.1:0-6309 GCA_041746095.1 Gammaproteobacteria bacterium
CTTTCCTTCCAGCATGCGTGTCTCGCCGGTTGGCACCAGCCCATGCAACAGCAGCTTGTTCTCGGAGTCCCGAATCTCTGTCCAGGAATGATGTTTATAACTCAGCTGCAATCGGTCGTAATTACCTGTTGCGCCAAGCGAACCAACTATTGACTGGATACTGGCATTTGCTGCTTTATTTTCCGGTGGAGAAGCTGATGTTACTGCTCCGCTGAATGAGAGTGCGGGCTGGTCTATTAGCTCAGCAAGCGATACCTCCAATCCTTGTGGAGTATCGTTTGCGTCTATATCAAGTTCGCTACTGGACTTGGACTGAGCCTGTGTAAGAAGCTCGAGCACCGGGAACGCTTGTCCCTCTGTGCGACCAGTCTGTAACGGTCCCGTCATCCCGGCGAGAGGTAACGTCATCACGGGCGTATTATCCTGATCGCCTGCAAGGGTCTGGAATTTCGCAGGTTGTGGAGTTGTTGACTCGGCCTTTAACATCAGGGTTTCAGCGGCGGGAAGTTCCTCATCGGTCAATTGTACCAGCCAGTCAGGTTGCTCATTGGGTTGCATGATCCACCATATCATAACAGACATTGCAGCAAGGCTGATCGCCCACACGACCTGTCTGGGACGCAGCAGCGAGAATATCTGTGGGTAGTTGGTTTGCTCATGAGATGGCTGAAAGTCTGGCTCCTTGATATCAAGTGTGTTGAATTGATCTATCATCCTCTGCGCATCCAGCCCAGTGGCTTTGGCATAATTACGAATGTATCCGCGTATATAGGCGGGGATCGGGATCACATCGAATCGGTTTTGCTCCAGGGCCTCGATTATCGTGACCGGCAGACGCAGTTCATCGGCCAGCTGTGATATCGATAGTCCCTGTTTTTCACGCGACCGCCGCAGAATCGCACCCAGATCCTCGGGCGTGCCCACCATATGGGTCACCGTATCTGCTGTATTGAGATTCTCAGAGGTCATTTCTCTGCAACTCTTGTAGCTTGATGGTTTCCTGCGATTCCGGGAATTGCGTTCTCAGACTCAAGGCATACTGACTCGCGGCCGACTTGTTCCCCAGCGATGTTTCAACCTGATAGCCCAACCAGAGGATACCCGGTGACTGTTTCGCCACTTCGGTATAACGCTCCAAATAGGCGCGCGTCTGCAGATAATTACCTTGAGCGTATAAAAGATTAGCCATCTGAAAAAGCGCTGGAGAATACTTTGGGTCTTTTTTTAACGCCAGTCGGAAATACTCTTCTGCCTTCGATGAATCCGAGGCTTTAAGAGCGCAGACACCTGCATTACTGTAAGCCGATTCCGGGAAACGATACAGAGGGTTAGCTACCGCGAGCAGAAACTGCTGCTCGGCATCCTTGAGACGATTTCTGGCACACAGAAAGGTACCGTAGTTATTGTTTGCCCGTGCGTCCCTGGGATCGAGTTTAATAGCGCGCTTAAAATGTATTTCTGCGGATTCATACTCACCCAACCGCTCCTGAAGCAGAGCAAATGTCCAGTTCGCCAGCGCCATGTTAGGCGCTTGTCCAAGCGCCCGCCTGAGTTTGGCATCCGCCTGTTGAAGATTGTTCTGCCGAAGATATTCTATTCCCAGCTGGATGTTAATCTGAGCAGCCTTTTCATTTTGAGTGAGTTCCGTTGGAACCGTTGGCACAGTGGCCGCACACGCACTCAGCAACAGGACAAGCATGGCTAATGCAAAACATCGCATGATCATACGCGTGCCAGGCTCTCCTGATAGAACCTCTTTTCCAGACGCACAAAGTGCTCTTGCCTATGACTGCGATCACTGACACGGCCTACCAGCTGACCGCAGGCGGCATCGATATCTTCACCTCTTGGCCGTCGCGTAATGGTTACGACACCGGCCGCCTGAAGAATATCGCGGAAGCGGTCTATTGTCACTTGCGAGGACCGCTTGAATTGCGCCTGTGGAAAGGGATTAAATGGTATTAGATTGACCTTGGCGGGGATGTCTCCGAGCAAGCTGGCAAGCTCACGAGCAAGTGCGGGACTATCGTTTACTCCGTCCAACATGACATATTCAAAGGTTATACTATGCTTGTGATTTTTATCCGCCAGAAACCTGCGGCAGGCGGCAATTAGCTCGCTCACCGGATACTTTCGGTTGATGGGGACCAGCCTGTTTCGCAGTTCATCAATAGGCGCATGTAACGACACGGCGAGGCTGACATCAATCAAAGTCCTGAGCTTGTCCATCGCTGGAACCACACCCGAGGTGCTGAGCGTTACCCTGCGCTTGCTCAGCCCGTAGGCATGATCGTCCAGCATCAGGTGCATTGCATTGACTACATTGTCAAGATTCAGCAGGGGTTCCCCCATGCCCATCATCACCACATTCGTGATTTGCTGCGTGCTGAATGAATCATTGCGCAGGGCGTTATCGGCGAACCAGAGCTGAGCGATGATTTCCGCAGAGCTAAGATTGCGGCTGAAGCCCTGTCTCGCTGTTGCGCAGAAAGTGCAATCCAGCGCACATCCGACCTGCGAAGACACACACAGTGTGCCACGCTGCTTTTCTGGAATATACACAGTTTCTATGGCGTTACCGTCGTGCAGACGTAGCAGCCACTTGCGTGTACCGTCGACGGACGATTGCTGGGCGGCCAGCTCCGGGAGCTCAATAGCGGCGATAGTTGACAGCTTTTCCCTGAGCGCCTTGCTCAGATTTGTCATGGCCGCGAACTCAATAACGCCATCCGCGTGAACCCATTTCAGCAGCTGCGAAGCGCGAAAAGCCTTCTCTCCCAATTCGGCGAAGAAGGCTTCCAGCGGTTGCCGGGATAGACCCAGCAGGTTGATTCGAGTATCTCGCTTGACACTATTTTGCAATTTCAGAGCCTCCTCGAGGCGTCAAGGCAAGGCGCAGTCCGCACCATTCCCTTGTCAAGGATTGCAACGCTGCATTGGCGCCTCAAGGTGGCTCCCGTGGGCAAGGCGAAAAGCGGCCGCCTGCATTGTTGCGCTCCCTTGAATTAGCGACGGCTAGTACTGCGGTCGCGCGCCTCGCATCTGACCACTTTTCGCTTTGCTGAAAGTGCGAAATAGTATGAAGTGAGGTACTAGCGGCCTGCGGCTGCTTCAAGAGGACTTAATCCGGCACTTGAATAGATCTCATCCTCCGTGAAAAAAAAATCAATCTCCTGTCTGGCAGTCTCTGGGGCATCCGATCCATGCACAGAATTTCTTTGCTTGCTTTCCGCGAAATCAAAACGAATGGTGCCTGCAGCCGCGTCTTTGGGGTCAGTCGCGCCCATGATCTCGCGATTTCTGGCAATTGCATCCGGACCCTCGAGCACCTGCACCAGTATCGGTCCGGACGTCATGAAGGTTACCAGACCATTGAAAAACGGTTTGCCTTTATGGACGGCATAAAAATGTTCAGCCTTGTCGCGCGATAAATACATCATCCTCGCGGCAACAACCTTCAATCCGCCTCGTTCAAACCGTGTGTAGATCTCGCCAATTATATTCTTTGCTATCGCATCAGGCTTAATGATTGATAGCGTACGTTCAATAGCCATTTCAGGGCTCCAGAGTACCTATAAAATTCAAAGTAAGCCCCGACAAGCCATACGGCTTTTGCAGGGCGCGTGCGAGAGAAATTCAGCCTCTCGCTCTCGTCTTTAACAATTATGTTCGTGATAGGGTCCACAGTCGATATCAGATGCAGGCATTTGTGGCCTTCACATGAATTCCAAATCTCGGTAAACTAGATACGCGAGTGTTGAGAAGTATTCACTAATATTATGATTTTACTATTACAGGAAGTAATGGGCAATGCAATTTGCCGGATAACTGATACTGTTCAGCCTGTATTACTGGACATGGAAACTTAGTGGAGTAGCTGTCTCATGCCGTTTTTTTCAATACCTGCTTACGTCGGTAGTCCTCTATTGCGGCCTGTACGACCTCTTCGGCCAGTACCGAGCAGTGAATCTTGTCCTGAGGTAATTCCAATTCCTCGACAATCTGCGCATTGCGTATTTTTTCCGCGTCTACCAGACTCACACCGCGTATCCACTCTGTCAACAGGCTGGATGATGCAATCGCGCCGACGCAGCCATAGGTCCTGAATTTGGCATCACTGATAATGCCTTCACTGGTAACAAAAATCTGCAGTTTCATCACATACTCCGAGGCCGGCGTGCCCACGATACCAGTTCCCACACGTGGGTCATTCCTGTCCAGAGAGCCCACATTGCGCGGATTCTCATAGTGATCAAGCGCCTTTGCTCCGTACATGCCCTGCTCCATAGCCATTTCTCCTGACAAACCTAACGCACCGCCCATTCCATTTCACGTGGATCGCTGTCTTCCAGATACATTTCCCACAATGGCGACAGCTCTCTCAACCGCTCAACTACTCTGCGTACAGTGATAATTGTGTAATCAACCTCCGCCTCAGTGGTAAAGCGGCCCAAGCTGAAACGCAACGAACTGTGTGCGAGCGCCTCACTACGACCCAGGGCTCTCAATACATAACTCGGCTCCATACTGGCGCTGCTACAGGCCGAGCCACTCGATACGGCAATGTCCTTCATGGCCATGATCAGGCTCTCACCGGCGACAAAATTAAAGCTGACATTTAAATTGCCGGCGACACGTTGCTCCAGATCACCATTCACATAAACTTCATCGAGATCCTTGAGGCCATTCCACAGACGCGTACGCAGGGAGAGAATCCGTTCTTCATCGGCTTGCATCTCGATTCGCGCAATACGAAACGCCTCGCCCATAGCGACAATCTGGTGAACCGGCAGCGTGCCCGAACGCATGCCGTGCTGATGCCCGCCACCGTGCATCTGCGACTCTATTCTGACGCGGGGCTCGCTGCGAATATATAAAGCCCCAATGCCCTTTGGACCATAGATTTTATGGGCCGAAAAACTCATTAAATCAACGTTCAGACGTGAAAGATCAATCGCTATCTTGCCTGCACTTTGGGCCGCATCCACATGAAACAACACGCCACGCCTGCGGGTAATTTCGCCGATCGCCTCAATGTCCTGAATGACGCCAATTTCGTTATTCACGTGCATAATAGAGACCAGCACGGTATCGTCCTGTATCGCATTCTCAATGGATTGGAGATCGAGCAAGCCATTTTCTTGCGGTACCAGATAGGTTATGCGCAAACCCTCTCGCTCCAGCGCACGGCAGGTATCCAGTACAGCCTTGTGCTCGGTTTTGACCGTGATAATGTGGTTACCCTTATGGCGATAGAACTGCGCCACTCCCTTGATAGCCAGGTTATCGGACTCAGTAGCCCCGCTGCTCCAGACGATCTCTTCAGTTTTTGCGCCAATCAGATCGCACAGATTCGCTGCCGCCTGTTCGATGGCCTCTCTCGCCTTCCAGCCAAACACATGGCTACTGGATGCCGGATTCCCAAAGTTACCCATGCGCGTCATGTGGCTGCACATCGCCTCTGCGACACGCTCATCGATAGGTGTCGTTGCACTGTAATCCAGATAAATGGGGAGTGTTATTTTATCCACGAGTTTACCTGAAGCGATCAACTTGGATTATCAAGAGATTTGCTAAAAACTGGCTGGAAGCTTAGTTACTAATCAGCGTCAATCGACAGGGCTACTGGGAGCGAAACGGTGGGTTAAATCATCATATTTAATCCCATGCGTTTGATGCAACATGCGCTCCTGACGCTCGGCTACTTCCAGAACCCGTTCTCGAGTGATGGCATCCGCCAGGCTTATACCCGACAAAAATGAATTAATTTGATCGCTGAGTTCTTCCCACAGACCATGCGTAAGACAGCGCTGCGAATCCTGACAATCGGCATTGCCGCCGCAACGAGTACTGTCTACACGTTCATCGACGGCCTGGATGACATCTGAGATTGCAATGGATTGCGGCTTGCGCGCGAGCGTGTAGCCGCCACCGGGTCCTCGAGCGCTGTTTACCAGCCCATTTCTGCGCAATCTTGAGAACAATTGTTCCAGATATGACAGGGAAATACCCTGTCGCACCGAGATATCACCAAGAGATACGGGGCCACTATCAAAGTGAAGCGCGAGATCTAACATCGCTGTAACGGCATATCGTCCTTTAGTCGTTAGTCTCATAAAGACTTATAGCCAGTATTATAAAGGTATCCATTTTATCAATAACCGACCAATTCAGTCAACTATTTGCCTGCGCGTCCGCATTTCTGTAAAAATCCTAAGGTATTGTTATGCATATAAATTTATCTAATTACCACTTAAGATAAGCTATAATTTTGGGTATAATAGTGCTATAAATCCTAAACAGTCGACC
>JBGTHR010000240.1:0-3779 GCA_041746095.1 Gammaproteobacteria bacterium
GCCGCCCGTGGGTTCTTGTGATTTTTATTTGACATACAAAGCAGACTCCCTCGCTATGTTAATCTTCCATTGAGTTATGATCGCCGATTGATAACGACAAAAATGCGACGACATTCACACTCCTTTGTAACATATCTTGCCGCGAAATTCAGTACCTGTTGTCAACAATAAAAGCGGTTCCAACGGCCAATATGTTTCACTTTCGCCTGTATTTACAAGAAATCAGAACGTTATTCGATCGCGTCCATGCAAGATCACTCCGAACTCGACTGATTGTCCCTGGCGGAAGCTGACTCATCACGCAGCTCACGACGTAGAATCTTGCCGACATTGCTCTTAGGGAGCTCATCCCTGAATTCTATGTACTTGGGACGCTTGTAGCCGGTGAGTTCACTGCGGGCGTAGGCATGCAAGTCTTCTTTGGTCAGCGCGGGATCTTTTTTTACCACCACCAGTTTGACTACTTCACCGGATTCGTCATCGGGAACACCAATGGCCGCGACCTCACGCACACCCGAATGCGCGGATATGACGGCCTCGATCTCATTGGGATACACATTGAAACCGGATACCAGAATCATGTCCTTCTTGCGGTCGACCAGACGTATGAATCCTTTGTCATCCATTTTGCCAATATCGCCAGTGCGCAACCATCCGTCCTTGCTCATGGTCTTGGCCGTCTCATCGGGCATGTTCCAGTAACACTTCATGACCTGTGGGCCGCGAATGCAAAGCTCGCCTGGCTCGTCCAGCGTGACTTCGTTACCGTTATCATCACGAATGGCGCACTCTGTTGAGGGCACAGGCAACCCGATCGTGCCGTTGTACTCCTTGAGGGTTATAGGGTTGATGCACGCCGCCGGAGACGTCTCGGTCAGGCCATAGGCCTCTGCGAGTACACAGCCAGTGGTCTCATGCCAGCGCCTGGCTACGCCCGGCTGCACAGCCATGCCACCGCCCAGCGTGCATTTCAATGAGGAGAAATCCAGATCGGGAAAGCCATCGGTATTGAGCAAAGCATTAAACAGGGTATTGACGCCGGTAATGGCGGTAAAACGCACTTTCGACATTTCCTTGACGAAACGCTTCCAGTCGCGTGGATTAGTGATCAGATAATTGAGTCCGCCAAGGTGCATAAAGGTCAGGCAATTGGCCGTCAATGAAAAGATGTGATACAGCGGTAGAGCAGTGATCACGATCTCGCGCTGCTCTTGCATTATTGGTCGTAACCAGCTGGTGGCCTGCATCACGTTGGCGACCATGTTGCCATGCGTGAGCACAGCGCCCTTGGCCACACCGGTTGTACCGCCTGTGTATTGCAGAAAGGCGGTATCTTTATGAGTCAATGCTGGCGCAATCAATTGTCTGGTCTGACCCACACCCAGCACTTTTGTGAAGCGGACATGGCCAGGAAGCTCATAGGCAGGCACTTTTTTCTGCACATACCGCAGGTATGAATTGATCAGCAATGATTTCGGAAATCCCAGCATGTCACCCACGCCCGTGACGATGACATGCCGAATGTCTGTGTCTGAAATAACCTTTTCCAACACATGCGCGTAGAGATCGATAATCACGATAACCGTAGCGCCGGAGTCCTGCAACTGATGCCTGAGTTCTCTCGCGGTATACTGCGGGTTCACATTCACGACCACCATGCCGGCGCGCAGTATGCCGAACACCGCAATGGGATACTGCAGCAGGTTGGGCATCATCACGGCGACTCGGTCGCCCTTGTTCATGCGCAGGGTTTGCTGCAGGTAGGCGCCGAAGTTGAAGCTTTCGATATTGAGCTCGGCGTAACTCAGCCCGCTGCCCATATTGACGTAAGCCGGCAATTCATGAAATTTTGCAGCGCTCCTGTCAAACATGTCGGCCAGAGATGAGAACTCGTTGACATCAATCTCTTCCGGCACACCCGGTGGGTAGCTGGCAAGCCAGGGTTTTATCATAAACGTTTTCCCCTACTTATCATCTTGAAAGATTTATTCTGCAACTCGTATTACATCTGACAAAGGCATCAGCTCGTATAATTCATTGCTGGCTAGTTTTGCATGCAGGAGCTGCAATTGCGAGATTCGCTAATTCTTGGGACGGACTGATCAAGTCTTTTTTGTCATTCCGAACTAAGTGAGGAATCTTGATGAATCAATCATATAGATTTCTCGCTGTGCTCGAATGACAGTTGTTCAGAGGTTCTCTTGTATCTTCATTTTACAAAGGTTAGACCATCGCCAATTGTCTGTACATGCCTGTTTCGTAGCAGCCCATGGATTTTTACACTACCGCGGCTACATGCGAACTGACCAGAATCGTAGCGGTCCTGGTACACGACATGTTGCCCGCCTTTCTCATCACTTATGCTGAATAGTTACGCACGATGTCACCGCCTACCGCACAGAGCAGTTCATAACTGATAGTGCCTGCATGATACGCGACTTCGTTGACGGACAGTGCTTCACCCCAGAGTTCGGCCATGTCGCCGGTGCGGCATTCGATATCACTGACATCCACACTGATCATATCCATTGATACGCGCCCCAGCAGGGGTGCGCGGCGACCGTTGACTAGTACCGGAGTATGAGTGCGCGCATGCCTTGGGTAGCCGTCCCCATAGCCTATCGCTACGACAGCAACCCGCATGGCTTTTGCACACACATAACCACAACCATAGCCGATAGTATCTCCCTCATTCAAATTCTTGATCGAAATCAATGGCGCACGCAGCGTCATCACCGGTTTGAGTGTACAACGCGAATTGGCAGTATCGGAAAATGGCGAGACGCCATAAAGCATAATGCCGGGCCGCACCCAGTGCCGATGGCTGTTTGGCCAGGCGAGTATTGCAGCAGAGTTGGCAATGCTGCACTCCCCTGGCAAGTCTGCAGTGGCGCGGTCAAAACACTGCAACTGTTTATCTGTGTAGGGATTTTCCGCATCATCCGCACACGCCAGGTGCGTCATTATGTCAGGCAGCGAGCGTACCGCAGGTAGCGTTCGTACTCGTTGATATAAAGTGCTTGCCTGATCGATGGGAAAGCCCAGACGGTGCATGCCCGAATCGAATTTCAACCATACCGAGACAGGTATATTCAGCCTTGCCGTTTCCAGAATTCGCAGCTGATCTTCATGATGCAGCGTCAGGCAAACCCTGCGCTCACTCGCCTCGCGCAATTCGGCTTCATCGTAAAAGCCCTGCAGGCACAGTATCGGTTGGTCTACTCCGGCATCGCGAATCTGCACGGCCTCCGCAACCGTGGTCACCGCGAATGCATCGGCCTCCGCGAGTGTTCGGGCAACATTGACCAGACCATGGCCATAGGCATTCGCCTTGACAACCGCCATTACTCGGCTGTGCGGCGCGGCCTGTTTTACCTGCAAATAATTATGGTGTAGGTGATCAAGGTGAATGATAGCGCGTGCCGCACGCCTCATGAAAAGCTCTCTGAGCTGTACATCTCGGGTGCGTAGTTTTCAAAACGAGTGTATTGACCGAGAAATGTCAGGTGCACCTTGCCAATAGGTCCATTTCTCTGCTTGGCGATGATAATCTCAGCCATGCCTTTTTGCGGACTGTCCTCGTTATAGACCTCATCACGATAGATGAAGACGATGAGATCAGCGTCCTGTTCGATCGCCCCGGACTCTCTCAGATCCGACATCACCGGACGCTTGTCGGTGCGCGACTCAAGGCTGCGGTTTAACTGCGACAGGGCAATAATGGGTACTTTCAGCTCCTTGGCCAGACTCTTGAGTGTGCGCGATATCTCCGAGATCTC
>JBGTHR010000241.1:0-4264 GCA_041746095.1 Gammaproteobacteria bacterium
TACGGAGTCCGCTGGATACATAGGGACAATTCCAAATACCCGCAACATAAACCTCGGAGTTTACCGCAGCAAAACGCCTAGACCCTGAACTTTCCCGCCTGAATTTATTCAGAGCATACTTGATTTAATTGTGGTTTAATCGCCCCCCATGTTTCAGCCTCTGCCTCTCTATATCGGTCTGCGGTATACCCGCGCCAAGCGCCGCAATCATTTTATCTCGTTTATCTCCTTCATCTCGGTATTTGGGATTGCGCTGGGAATCACTGTGATTATCACGGTGCTGTCGGTCATGAACGGGTTTCAGACCGAGGTTCGCGATCGAATTCTTGGCATGACGTCACATGCGATGGTGACAGAACTCAGTGGCCAGTTGCGCGACTGGCAAGACCTGGCCCGCCAGCTGGATGAAAACGTCGAGGTCACGGCATCGGCGCCGTTTGTTGAGGGTCAGGCCATGATGATTGCAGGGCCACGAGTCAGCGGTGTGCAGATACGCGGTGTATTGCCTGCCGAGGAGCCAAAGGTATCCTCGGTTGACCAGGATATGGTGGATGGCAAACTCACTGACCTGACCGAGGGGGATTACCATATTGCGCTGGGCCAGGAGCTGGCCAATTATCTTGGCGTGCTGGCGGGCGATAAGGTGACGGTTGTAACCCCCCAGGCGACAGTGACGCCGGCTGGCATTCTACCCAAGCTGCGGCGTTTTACTGTCACAGGGATATATGCGGTGGGTATGTCCGAGTATGACCGTAATACCGCAGTCATCAATATTCAGGATGCCTCGAAGCTTTTCCAGCTGGATGGCGAGGTGAGCGGTTTGCGGCTGAAGCTGGATGACCTGTTCCAGGCCCCCAGGATTGCGAGACAGCTGAATAGCGAATTGGGAGGCGAATACTGGGTGCGTGACTGGAGCCAGCAGCATGCGAACTTTTTTCGCGCCGTGCAGATGGAGAAGACCATCATGTTTATCATCATGACATTGATCGTGGCGGTCGCCGCCTTCAACATCGTATCTACTCTCGTGATGGTGGTGACGGACAAACAGGCGGATATCGCCATTCTCAGAACGCTGGGTCTTACGCCTGGCAGAATAATGGCGATTTTTATGATTCAGGGAACGATCATCGGGCTGGCCGGCACGCTGCTGGGCGTTTTGGGTGGAGTCAGTCTGGCGTTGAATCTTGAAGTTATCGTTGCGGGACTTGAACAGCTTCTGGGCATGAAGTTTCTCTCTCCTGATGTCTATTACATCAGCGAATTGCCCTCTGATTTGCAGGTATATGATGTCATGTTGGTCGGTGTTATTGCCTTTCTTCTGACGGTAGTCGCTACGATCTATCCTGCGTGGCGGGCGGCCCGCACCCAGCCTGCCGAGGCCTTGCGCTATGAGTGATTCGCGGATGTCGATGGGCAACCCTGAAGTGGTTATCCAGTCTCAGGGACTGTCCAAGACCTACGATGAAGGACCGCAGGTTACGCCGGTACTCAGACAGGTCGATCTGACAGTGCTTGCCGGAGAAAAGGTCGCTGTGGTGGGCGCTTCTGGCAGCGGCAAGAGCACTCTGTTGCATCTTCTGGGCGGACTGGATACTCCAACCGAGGGGCAGGTCTTTGTGTGTGGCAAGAACATGACACGTCTTGGTGATGCCGACCGTGGCCGCTTACGCAATAATGTCTTAGGATTTATCTATCAATTTCATCACCTGCTGCCTGAATTTACTGCGGTTGAGAATGTATCGATGCCTTTGATGATTCGTGGGTTGCCTACTCGGCAATGTCTGGAGAAGGCCGAATATCTACTGGATCGAGTGGGGTTGTCGCACCGGCTCAAACACAAACCGGGAGAGCTCTCCGGAGGTGAACGCCAGCGTGTGGCGATCTGCCGGGCGTTGATCAATCAGCCACGCGCGGTGCTGGCGGATGAGCCCACCGGCAACCTGGACCGCAGAACCGCAGGGCATATTAACGAGCTGCTGACCAGCCTGAATGAAGAACTCTCGACCAGCATAGTCGTCGTCACGCATGACCCTGAGCTGGCGGAAATGATGGATCGAGTCTATAACCTGGAAGATGGCGCGTTGACGGGCAGCGCTGAGTAATCATCCGAGTCAGATCACAATATTATTTTTTGCGATTGTCTATAGACTTGCGCCGTCGTTTTTCCCAGATTCGCAGTACATAGTAACGCCAGTACAGGCGCACCGATATGTAACCCAGCAGCGAGGCTACGCAGCCCATAATCAAACTGCCGAGTAACAACGGTTGCAGTGCGTTGGAAGATAAAGAAAATAACCAGTCGATGCTGAATTCGAAATGCAGGTTACCCGGTGGATTGCCAAGTATCCAGTTACCCAGTTTATAGGCGAACAGGGCTAGCGGCGGTGTTGTAATTGGGTTGCTTATCCAAACCAGCAACACCGAGATTGGCAGGTTGCAGCGAAACAGAGTGGCCAGAAAGGCCGCAAAAACCATCTGCAACGGGATTGGAACGAATGCAGAAAACAGGCCGACAGCAAACGCCCCGGCGACTGAACGCCGGTTCAAATGCCAGAGGTTCGGGTCATGCAAACGATCACCAAACAGGCGCAACGACTTATGCTGCCTGATGCGATTCATATCAGGAAAGATCCGTTTAATCAGTTTTTTGGGCATGACACGGATGTGGCTGCTGTGTTGGTAGCGTATTGAGGCAATAATTCATCATTATCCATGAATTGCTGATTGCTGCGTGTGAAAACCATTGCGTTCGGTTTTTTGTGCGGTGTATTGCTGCTGCAGGGTATGCAGGAATTACCCGCCTTGCTCTGGTGCTGGTTATTGCCTGTCGGCGCTGTCGTTATGTACTTTCTCCCACATCAGCACGGCAAATATGTGCGTGGCCTGTACGCGCATGGAATAGTTGCAGCAGCCGCGGGATTTCTCTGGGCGTTGTTGTTTGCGCACGCACATCTTATGCCGGGGCTGGACAGATCGCTTGAAGGTAGCGATTTAAAACTGACCGGTGCTATCGCCTCAATACCGGTAAAAAATGAGCGCGCCACACGCTTTTTATTCGATATCAACAGCATTATGGATCATCCTGGGCTGCCGGTTCCAAAGCGTGTCAATTTGAATTGGTACGAGCAAGCCCCGAATGATCTGCGACCCGGACAACGCTGGCAGTTAACCGCACGTCTGAAACGCCCATGGGGATTCAGTAATCCGGGCGGATTCGATTATGAAGCCTGGCTGTTCCGCAACGGCATACAGGCGACAGGCTACGTTCGAGACAGTGATAGCAACGTGCTGCTGAAACATTCACGCTTTGCTCGGCCATTGGCGCAAATACGTCAAAAGATTGCCGATGACATACGCCTTCATGGTGGCGAGCAGAACCATGGCGTGTTGGCGGCATTGACCGTTGGTGAGCGCGATGCCCTGGAGACGCGACAATGGGATTTATTACTGGCGACCGGCACCAATCATCTATTGGCTATTTCCGGTCTGCACATCGGCATGATCGCAGGCATGGCGTATTTCCTGATCCTGCAACTCTGGCGTTTGAGCGCGAACCTGTGCCTGCGATACTCCGCCCAGCGGGCGGCTGCCATTGCCGCGATCCTTGCCGGATTTTTGTATGCGGCCCTAGCGGGCTTTTCAGTTCCTACCCAGCGCGCGATCATCATGTTGACGGTATTCATGCTGGCAACAGTAATTGGACGCACTCAGCGCCCCGCGCACTCGTTGTGGCTGGCATTGTTAATTGTGCTTGTGTGGGACCCCCTGGCGGTGCTGTCAGCCGGATTCTGGCTGTCGTTTGTCGCCGTGGCTATATTACTGATGGTGTTTACCGGCAGGCCGCATAGACCAACAGGATGGAGATCCTGGGGTCGCATCCAGTGGATACTGGCCATCGGCCTCATCCCCTTAACCCTGATATTCTTTTCGCGGGTCTCGCTGGTCATGCCAGTTGCCAACCTTGTGGCGGTTCCCTGGGTTGGGTTTGTCATTCTGCCACTGGCGTTATTGGGCACGGTTTTGTTGTCTATAGGTCTTAACGCTGGCGAACATATTCTGGCGCTTGCCAGTCACGCACTGAATGTACTGTGGTATTTCCTTGATACACTGGCAATGTTGCCGTATGCGCAGTGGTTCCACGCGCCGCCATTATGGACGTTATTGCCCGCCGTCCTGGGTGTGGCGTTGCTGCTGTCACCGCGTGGCTGGCCGGCACGCTGGCTGGGCTGGATATTGTTTATACCGCTGCTCAATGCCCGGCCTG
>JBGTHR010000242.1:0-6599 GCA_041746095.1 Gammaproteobacteria bacterium
AACTGCCGTGGAAAGGTATATACGCTATTAAGAGATTGAAAATTTTCTTACAAACGACGTGTTCTTATCAAATTATAATAGTATATAAATTGATCCTCCTCATTTTCTCAAGGCCTGTCAGCCGACGACAGGACTAAAAAAAGCGATGAAACACTCATGGAATTCTGCCACGATTTTGACTCTGCATTCAATAAAGATTAGCACGAATTTCGCTATGTGGATTCGAATTCATCAGCATGAGACAGATGTAAATAAGATAATCTGACATTAGCTTAGTATCTCAGCCCAGCAAGCGCTCTCTGCAAACCTGCTGCGTCGTTGTTTTGAATGTCGTCTTGTTTTCAGAATATTTCTGTAAAGACATCGCGAACTTCTTGTTGCGTACGCGACATCCTGATAATGCTTAAACTATCTATTCACGTTCACTATATTAATGACACTGGTCTGTTCCTATCACGTATCCATTCGCTCCAGGAGCCTGGATAGAGCATAGAGCCCTTGAGTCCCGCAATCTCCATGGCCAGGAGATTATGGCAGGCAGTAACACCGGAACCGCACATATGCACCACTTTTTCTGACGAGGTCTCTCCCAGAGTTCGTCTGAACTGCCTGAGCAGACTGGTTGGCGATTTGAATTCACCGGTGGTGGTCAGATTAAGATCAAATGGATGGTTAACGGCGCCGGGTATATGCCCTGCTACTGGGTCAATTGGTTCATGCTCACCTCGAAATCGCTCAGGTGTCCGCGCATCCAGCAAACAGATAGTCTCCTGTTCTAAAGACTGCTCTATATGATCAGCCGTCAACCACGGCTGCGCCTCATACTGGCAAGAAAAATCAGCCACTCGAACTTCAGGATGACGCACTTCTACAGGTCTGCTTTCGCGTTGCCATTTTGGAAAACCCCCATCCAGAACGGCGACCGAAAAATGACCCAGCCAGCGTAATAACCACCACATACGCACAGCAATGGATCCATTGCTGTCGTCATACACCACCACCTGCATACTCGCGCGCAAGCCCCACTGAGCCAGTTTACTGGCTAGCTCGCTCGCGACAGGCATGGGATGGCGGCCGGTGGTTGCGGTGATTTGAGACGACAGATCTCTATCAAGATGGGCATAACGTGCGCCTGGAATATGGTACGCGTTGTAATTCTGCTCACCTGCTGAGGTATCGGCCAGGGAAAATCGACAGTCGAAAATAATCCAGTCAGGATCATCAATATGCTCATGCAGTATTGCGGTTGTGACCAGTGTCTCCAAGCTCATAATACATGTCTGTTGGCAAGCGCCACCAATGCCTTGCGGACATCCTGGGCGGTGACAACAGGTGTATCAAAGTCGAAGCGCTCAACACGCTTGTCCAGACGCAGATGAAAACCCTCCCCATCGATTCCCGCCAAAGCCGGATTGCAATCAGCAGATATATCGATGGCCGCCTGAGCACAATAGTGGCGCATGGTATCCGCATGATCCTCGTTCATATGAACCACCATGCTGTATTCCTGCTCATGGGTGAACGGACTTTTAATAAAGACATCTCCGGGCTCCAGCCAGTAAATCTCACCGAAACCACCGATGAAACGTATTTTCACCGGCTCTAATGTATAGAAGTCGAAATCATGAGTGGAGTGATAATTACGCGAATCTGGGAAAAACTCGTAGTAGCGCAGGACATCCTTCTCTTGCACTTGAGTAACACAGTCCGCATCCGCCATGATCGTCACGCGGGATGCGGCCTGTACATCGACCTGGCCGGATTGCGTTACGGTAAGCGAGACATGGTTGTCCGACACAATGTTCTTGGTATGCTGGGCAATAGTGCTGATGAGGATAACTGGCCTTCCATTCAAATCGAGACAATATGGCGCGACCGAACCAAAGGGATAACCGGGCAGCGCCTGGGAGTGTGTCGATAATATTCCAGCGGATTCCTGCAGCAACAGACTACGGGCTTGCTCAGCCGCTTTGCGTAATTGTGTCATTCAAGTCAATGTCATGAATGGAAGCTGGCCGGCCCAGGTGGTAGCCCTGCGCATAATCCACGCCGATCTCTCGAAGTTTCTCCAGTATTTCTGCATTCTCGACAAACTCGGCTATTGTTTTCTTGCCCATGACATGGCCGATATCGTTAATCGATTTAACCATGGCCATATCGATGGGATTGTTCGCTATATCCTTGACAAATACGCCGTCGATCTTGAGGTAGTCCACCGGCAAGTTCTTGAGATAGGCAAACGATGACAATCCGCTGCCAAAATCATCCAACGCAAATTTACAACCCCGCTCTCTGAGCGCAGAAATGAATTGAGTGGCGCGAGTCAGGTTGGCAATGGCCGCTGTCTCAGTAATCTCAAAACAAATCTTTTCTACAATATTCTGATCCAGGGAATCGAGCATTTTTTTGACAAACTCAAGAAACCGCTCATCACCCAATGACTGCCCGGACAAGTTAATCGCACACAGAAAAAGATTCTTTACGCATGCCGATGGTCCACTCAACCAGTTAAACACGTTGCGAATGACCCATTTATCAATCTCAGCAGCTATATTAAAGCGCTCGGCCGCCCTAAGAAACCCCGAGGGCGCTATCAACTCACCGTCCTGGCCTCGCATGCGGATCAGCAGCTCATAATGTGCTTGATTATCGCTTGCTGAATTGAGCGAAACAATCGGCTGGTAATACATCTCGAATTCGTTGGCTTCAAGTGCATGACTGATACGCGCCATCCATTGCATATCACCATGCCGCTGAACTATAGACGTGTCATCCGGCTTATACACATGCACTCGGTTTCGGCCTTTTTCCTTGGCGGCGTAGCAGGCATTATCGGCCGCACCAAGCACTTCGGCAATATCCACACTGGCATCGTTAATGGGTATCAGACCGATACTGACGCCCACATTAAAATGCTTTTCCTCCCATATGAAATGGTGCTTCTCGATCGCCTCCCTCAGCTCGTTTGCCTTTCGTTCGGCATGCGCCATGTCACAGTGTTCCATAATCACACCAAACTCATCTCCGCCCAGGCGCGCAAGTGTATCTCTCGTTCGTACAAGTCCGGAAAGCAAATCGGCAAGTTGCCGAAGTAATTCATCACCTGCGACATGCCCACAGCTATCATTGACCAGTTTGAACTGATCCAGGTCCAGATAACACAACGCATGTTCGACATGCTCGTTTTTTGCGGTATCAATAGCTTTAACCAAACGCTTTTCGAACAATAGGCGGTTAGCGAGTCCGGTCATTGCATCGTGGCTGGCCTGATAGGTCAGTTGTCTTGCCAGATTATGCGCCTCGGTGACGTCCTGTCCTGTCCCTCGATAGCCCTCGAATTCCCATTCATTGGCAAAAATTGGCTTGCCACTCACCCTCAGGACGCGTTTATCACCATCCGGCCTCACCCAGAAGAACTCTACATCCTTGAACGGTCTGCGCTCTTCGATTGACTGAATGAATTTCTGCAAGTACGCATTATCGATTTCCTGCTTTCCAAGCACCTCCATAAATGGCTTATGCAAAAAGTCATCCTGAGAAACACCGAAGATGTTCTCGAAGCGATCTGATAAATGAGAAAACCTCAAATCCGCATCGATCTCCCAGAACAGATGCGCTGCGGTGTTAGCGAAATCCTTGAAGCGTTCTTCACTAATGCGTAATGCCTGCTCAGCCATACGCCGTTCATAACGCTCATATGCCTTCTGCAGGCCATTTTCCACGGCCGTTTGCAAGCGCTGCCAGTCACCCATTATCACAAAATCGTCGGCGCCCGACTTAAGTAAATCCACGGCCTTATCTTCGCCAATGGAACCGGAAAGAATTATAAAAGGGATATCCCTGGACTTACGTCTGAGTATCTCCACCGCCTCAGCAGCATCAATATTCGACAAACTGTAGTCAGAAAGCACCAGATGCCAGCCGCATTCATCAAGCGCCTGCTGCAGTGCTTGGGCAGATTTCACTCGCCTGCCGATAATCTCATAGCCGAATTTCTCCAACTGCTCTACTATCACAAGGGAGTCTTGTTCCGAATCCACGACTAGCAACACCTTGAGAGTCTGTTGCATGGTTAATCTTCGACGAAGACAGGGGGAGGACAGTTCAGTGCCAACCAGTACTCAATGATCTTGCCTGCAACGATCATAAATTCTTTTAAATACAAAGGCTTGCAAATAAAGCCGTTGGCGTTGGCAGTGTAGCATTGCCTGCGGTCATATTCTTCATTGTAATATCTCGTACACATGCGCAATATATCCGCTCGCCATATAAATCGACTGAAGTGATGTTAATTTGTGCGTGGAACTCTGACCCGTTAAGATGCCGGACAGAAAACTCCATCCTGCGAAATGGCATCGGCTTGATCTTATTATTCAGACTGGTATTCAGGTTGTTATGAAATACTGCCCGTTCACTTTCGGGGAATAGAATATCAACAATACTTTTGCCGATAACTTCTTCACTCTGCCATCCGAAGGTTTTTAGTGCGGGACTATTCCCACTAAGTACCACGTTATTCCTGTCGAATGCAGTCATGACCTCTTGAGCGGTATCAACTACCAGACAGCTTCTCAATTCACTTGGCATTAGCGTTCTCTCAAACTGCTTTTGCAGGACAATATCATCACGCCATAGAATTCAAGTATGTGCTCATTTTCGCACGCTGATGATAACCTGCCGAGTAAAGTCTTATTCAGAATCGCATTCTCTCCTGTCACAAATTAGTGGTGATGGAGCGCTTATGTGGAATGCGTCAGAAAATAGTCTTCGTCTGTATTTACTGCATCAGGATTTATTAGGCGTATCGGCAGGCACTCTACATGCGCCGAAGAAATCGTAGTGATTGGCTGCCTCAAGAATACCTTGGGCATATTTATCTCTAGCAAAATAAACCAGATCGAGTCCAGAGAGATCATCAAGTTCCGAATGATGATTGCCCACCACCACACCTAACGTCCTGCCCTTCAGCATATCCATATCATTGCGGAGGCGCCGGCGACCAACGTACGCTCCAGCGGAATATTCCATTTGTCCGCGAAATACCTGAGTGCACTGCCTTTAGAGGCGCGAATTGGAAGGAAGTCGAGATACTTTCCGTATGTGCACACAATATGAGACTGAAGATCAACCTTACGTAACATGCGTGTCAGAGTCTGCACTCCTGGCGCTTTGTCGATATCAACCGTGTAACTCAACTTGAACTTGCGCTGCTCATTCTCGGATTGAATTTTCGTCCCCTGCACATTCTGCATCAACTCACGAATCTTATTGGGTTTCCAGCGGTAATCGATATGCTGTTCCCAACCCTGATCCTTTGTTATGTTCGGCCCATAATAAATCTCAGTCCCTACACTTACGATCAGCACATCTGGCGCGGGCATCGAGACTTCTTTAATTCGGGCCAGCACAGCCTCTAGTCCGCTACCCGACGTGATGCCAAAACCGCAAGACTGATGATGCTTTTTGAGCATTCGGAGCAATTTAGCCAGTGCCTGCCGATTCTCTAAGAGAACATTGTCCATATCAGAGATCAGGATTCTATCGACAAATACCAGACGCTGGCGCCTTATCGTTGGTTTACGCAGCTGTTTTCTATCAGTAGCAACCTGCTTGACGAGTTGCAGATATTTTCGTGCGTGACCAGACCAGGTGTAATGCCCGTCTACACCCTTGATGCCATTATTTGAAAATCGCTTCCATTTGGATTTTGAGTGCAGAATTTCATGCAGCGCCTCACTGATGGCATCGGCATCAAGCGGGTCAATCAATAAGCCATTCTTGCAGTTCGCAATGATCTCATTGGGACCGCCATCATCGGTAGCAACTATGGGCGCCCCGCTGGCGGCGGCCTCAATCAGCGTAAGTCCAAACGGTTCAGTAAGTGCAGGATTGATGAATATTCCACCGGTCTTACAGGCAATGCGATACAGTTCTGGAATGTCCTCTGGCGTGTGATGCTTTGGATAGGCAACCGAGCCATACAGATCATATTTATCGATATCCATGATCAGCCGCGCCAACACCGCACGTGTAGTCTTGTCCTGTGCCGAGATATCGTCTCGATTGCCAGCCACAATCACAAGATTGGCCAGTTCGCGTAACGATTTGTTTTCTCCAAACGCCTTAACCAGTGTGGCAATATTCTTCCGTTCATCAGCCCGGGAAATAGCCAGCAAAACCGGTTTCCCAGGGTCCCTCAAAAACCGCTCCAACTCAATTTGAATCGCGGGTTTGCGCCACGGAGCCGTAGGCGGATGAAAGCGTTTAATATCGGTGCCTGGTGGAATAACCACCATACGCTGAGTCTGATAGTTATCGTAAGTCGCGTATTGCTCTTCGACTTCCTGCCGAGTACTGGCGATTACGCGAGTGGCGACTGACAGCACCTCTTCTTCAGCCTCTATACGCTTGCTTATATTGTATTTGTTTTCTATGGTTTGCTGCTTACTACCTTTCTTTAACAGTTGCTTTTGTTTGCTGCGGCCCAGGGAATGACCTGTAAATAACAACGGCACGTCAAGCAATCCGGCCAGATGCACTCCTGCATAACCCGCATCGGCATAGTGACAATGGATGACATCGGGCGCATGCCCGACACT
>JBGTHR010000243.1:0-3783 GCA_041746095.1 Gammaproteobacteria bacterium
CCGAATGGCGCAGGAAAAACTACTGCTCTGGATATCATTTGTGGCAAAACCAAACTCAAATCCGGATCTGTTTTTTTCGAATCTCAGTCTCTCGATACGCTTCAGGAGCATGAAATCGCACGCATTGGAATTGGCCGTAAATTCCAGATACCAAGTGTCTTTCGAGAACTTTCAGTAAGAGAGAATCTGCAAGTTGCGGACTCCAGGAAAACTGGCGTACTGGCTAATCTTTTTAAATTTGGGCATGGAAAAAAAAATGAGCCTCTCGATGAAATTGCTGAATTAGTCAGTCTGCAAGACCAGCTGGATATGTCAGCTGGACATTTGTCGCATGGACAAACTCAGTGGCTGGAGATTGCCTTGCTCCTCGCGCAAAACCCGAAACTTATTTTAATGGATGAGCCCACTGCCGGTATGACGCGCCAGGAAACACATAAGACCGCGGAGTTGTTTCAGCAACTAAAAGGCAGACATACGCTCATTGTAGTCGAACATGACATGGGTTTTGTCAAGGAGATCGCCGACTTGATAACAGTCATGCATCAGGGCAAGTTGCTTGCGGAAGGAACTGCTAAAGAAATTGAAACCAATCATGCGGTCAGGGAAGTGTATCTCGGCTCTGGAACGATCAGCGATGCTTAAGCTCGACTCGGTAAGCGCCTATTACGGCCATAGCTGCGCTTTGGAGAATATAAGTCTTAGCGTAGGCAAGGGCGAGTTTTTATCCGTAATCGGGCGGAATGGCGTGGGTAAGACTTCGCTTCTGCGGGCGATCATGGGACTGATGGATCGCATAACCGGGAAAATTCTTCTGGATGATATAGAGATTAATGGCAAACCTACTCACGTGCGAGCGGTGGAAGGTATTGGCTATGTACCGCAGGGTCGTGGAATATTGCCGAAATTCAGCGTTCGTGAAAACCTCACGATTGGCACATTTGCGAGAGGCAGTCGTCCGGGAGAAATCGATGACATGATCTTTGACCTGTTCCCTGTACTTAAAGAGTTTCTGAGCAGACGTGGAGGGGATCTGTCTGGTGGCCAACAGCAACAGCTGGCTATTGCACGTGCGATTTTAACTGATCCAAAGGTTATTTTACTGGATGAACCTACTGAAGGCATTCAGCCCAATATCGTTGAAAAAATTGAAGAGGTGCTGGTTACCCTGAATCAGGATCATGGTATCACCGTAATCCTGGTTGAACAAAACGTTCAGTTTGTTCGACGAGCGTCTCAGCATTTTGCAATTCTTGATAATGGCGCATTGGCAGCCGAAGGTGCTATTGATGAGTTAACGGATGAACTGGTTCACAAATATATGTCCGTTTAAGACAGATAAAAAATATATTTTAGATATCCGGCATTCAGAAACATGCATAGCAGTAGTGTGTAATCAATGGCTTTGAAGCAGGAGATATCAGCATCACAGCAAAAGGCAATTAATGTAATTGAACTGTTGTAACAGTAGCAGAAATTATTTCATTAACAGCACCATGCAGGAGGATTATCAAATGCCTGAAACCATCATAAAAGTTGACTTAAGAAATGATCCACGCGAGCAGGACCCACTTCCGCATAATAGGTGGCATCCCGATATACCATCGGTGGCGCATGTCAAACCTGGACAGGAGTTCCGCGTTGAGACCATGGACTGGACAGGTGGACAGATCAATAATGACGATACAGCTAACGATGTTCGTGATTGCGACCTGTCACGTTGTCATCATTTATTCGGGCCAATTTCAGTTGAAGGCGCCAGGCCAGGGGATATTCTGGTTGTTGACATTCTGGACATTGGTGCTTTTCAAGGTCACGAATGGGGGTACACCGGAATTTTCTCGCGTGAAAATGGCGGAGGATTCCTGACCGATTACTATCCGGATGCGCGCAAGACTATCTGGGATTTTCACGGAATTTATACTACTTCCAGG
Source organism: Gammaproteobacteria bacterium (assembly GCA_041746095.1). Classification (GTDB taxonomy): domain Bacteria; phylum Pseudomonadota; class Gammaproteobacteria; order JBGTHR01; family JBGTHR01; genus JBGTHR01. Next base: position 1,932 of record JBGTHR010000243.1, read on the forward strand.
CATATTCCAGGAATACGTTTTGCAGGAATGACGCACCCCGGATTGATAGGATGCGCGCCATCCATTGAATTGTTACGACGTTGGAACAAGCGTGAAGCAGCGCTGATCGCGACTGATCCAAACCGTAATCCACCACTGGCGCTTGGACCTCTTGAGGAGGGAGTTTTACTAGGCAGTCTGACTGGCTCAAAACTCAAAGAGGCGGCAAAAGAGGCATGCCGAACTATTCCACCCCGCGAACATGGCGGTAACTGTGACATCAAAAATATTTCCCGGGGTGCGCGTATCTATTTCCCGGTTTATGTTGATGACGCAAAATTATCCATGGGCGATTACCACTTCTCTCAGGGTGATGGTGAGATTACATTCTGTGGCGCAATCGAAATGGCGGGCTTCATGGATCTGCATGTCGATCTCATAAAAGATGGCGTCAGCAAATACGGACTGACCAATCCTTTGTTTAAACCCAGTCCGGTAGAGCCGAAATACTCAGACTTCATCGTGTTTGAAGGAATCGGTGTGGATGAAAAGACCGATGAGCAATATTACATTGATGTGACGGTGGCCTATCGACGCGCCTGTCTTAATGCTATCGAATACCTGAAGAAATTCGGCTACACCGGCGAACAGGCTTATACGATATTGAGTTGCGCGCCGGTTGATGGTCGTGTCGGTGGTGTCGTGGATTTCCCTAATGCCTGTGTGTCAATCGCCGTTCCAACGGAAATTTTCGATTTCGATATTCGGCCAAATGCCAATGGCCCAAAACCATACGCTAAAGATTATGGTGCCGATCTGGCGAGTTGCACTTAAGATACTAGCGAGGGGTGTGAATATTCACACCCTTCTTTGATTATTACTATAACTTTCTTACTCCCAGGGATGTATTCAATGCCTATCTATGACTATTTTTGTGATGAATGCGGAATGTTCAGAGAAATGCGACCGATGGTGGACTCAAGTCAATCCTGCCCGTGCCCGGATTGCCAACGATTGGCTAAACGAATGATTACCGCCCCTCATGTGCGCACCGCCAGGTCTTCGACTCTAGTTAAAAAAGAAGAATTCAATCAACGCAGTGCGAACGAACCTCATGTAATTAAAAGAATTAACAGCAGTCCCGACCAGCCCAGTCAGAATGCCACCGCTAGCCACTCAAAGCATACGTATGGGCAACCAGGCCATCGCCCCTGGATGGTAGGTCACTAGATTAAGAGTGTTATGAGAAGATCCAACGACATGCTCAGTATCGCAACGTTTATAACTGTCTTCCTAAAAATAGTCCTAATGCCGTAGCAGCAAGGCATAGAACCACGCTCAACAGAATATTGGTAAAGGCGCGCACTGCATCTCCCTGTTCAAACAGGCTCATTGTTTCGATCGAAAAGGCCGAAAATGTCGTAAAGGCACCCAGCAAACCGATCAGGATGCCGGCCCTCAATTCCGGGCCAACTGCCAACCGGTCAACCAGCAAAATTGACAAGAACCCGATTAGCAATGAACCCGTAACATTAATCACCAGCGTGCCATAAGGGAAATCACGACTCATTACCGAATGCACGCCGATGGAAGTCCAGTAGCGTAGCAATGCGCCCACTGCCCCTCCTAACGCGATAGACAGAATTTTTAGCAATGCCCCGCTCCGTCGATAAAACTGTTAGCGTAATTCTAAACCCTGGAATGATCAAACCAGTTTGACATTGATGCTATAGTGACTCTTTAACAAGGTTATTCGTATTCTCATCAATGAAGAACCCTAGGACAGAAGTCAACACGCTCAAAGACATGGATATATCCGCGCTAAGCACTGAATTTCGCAAGCTGCTTGGAGATGAATCCGTGCTGATCGATA
>JBGTHR010000244.1:0-4634 GCA_041746095.1 Gammaproteobacteria bacterium
AATGCCTGCAAGGGTACTGGTTTTGTTGTTCTGGATGAAAAGACCTGCGCAGATGTGGGCGGCGAGTTCGAGAGTTAATCCTCTCTTTCTCCATAGCTTAGTTGCAGCAGTCACTGGACATGCGCATTTGCGCATTTGCGCATGTCCAGTGACGAATTTTCGTTCGACGGGTTTTTATGAAACTGTCACATACACAATCTGAAAAACCCTTTCTGGGTTATGGCTTGGGTCTGCGGACTGATCATTATGAAGACATCATAAACACCCGGCCAAACATAGACTGGTTCGAAATATTGTCCGAGAACTACATGGTGGATGGCGGCAAGCCACTCTACTATCTGGATTCGATCAGACGTGATTATCCCGTGGTTATGCACGGAGTATCCCTTTCCATAGGCAGTTGTGACCCACTGGACCACAATTACCTCAGAAAACTCAAGCAACTGGCAAGCCGGGTTGAACCTCGCTGGATCTCTGACCACCTCTGCTGGACAGGGTTGAATGGCAAAAATCTGCACGATCTTATGCCGCTGCCATACACAGTGGAGGCAATCGACCATGTAGCCTCACGCGTCAGGCAGGTTCAGGACTTTCTTGGCGTGAGAATATTGCTGGAAAATGTGTCCAGCTATGTCACATACGCCCAATCAGCTATATCGGAATGGGAATTTCTCAATGAAATTGCGTTGCGCGCCGATTGTAATATCCTCCTTGACATCAACAACATCTATGTCAGTAGCCGCAATCACGGATTTGATCCCCAGGACTACCTGCAAGGAATACCGGTGGATCGTGTTTACCAGTTTCACCTTGCCGGGCATACACATAACGGCAATATCATAATCGACACGCATGACCAGCCAGTTCCGAACCCGGTATGGGACTTATACCAAAAGTCGGTTCAGCGTTTTGGGCGCGTCTCCACCATGGTCGAACGCGATGACAATATTCCGCCGCTCAAGCAACTGATAGCCGAACTTGATCATGCGCGTGAGCTGGCCGAGCCAATACTGATGAAACATGCTGCGGCATGAGCCGGTCAGTGCTATGAATGATCTGCGTGCTCTGCAGGAATCATTTCACCATTATGTAATAAACACCGGCGCCGAACAGATAGAATCAGAGATAATCAGCACAGAAGAGGCCAGTGCAAAGGTCAGATTAGGCATCTACTCAGACGCTTACCGAATCCGGTTGAGAGAGACCTTGGAGGTAGATTATCCAAAACTTCACTCCCTGCTTGGCGATGAAGCATTTGCAAGACTCGCGCTTCGGTATATTGACGCTTACCCCTCAAATAATCCCTCGTTACGCTGGTTTGGCTCTCATATGGCAGACTATCTTGCAGGTAATGCACCGTATAAAAGCCAGCCTGTGCTGACCGAAATGGCGCGCTTTGAGTGGCTGCAGGGAGAGACCTTTGATGCCCGCGATCAGAATATTCTGAGTTTGAATGACATCGCATCGGTGGCGCCGGAGCATTGGGGAAGAATGCGATTTGTCCTGCACCCCTCGGTACACAGGTTGAATTTACGCTGGAATATCCCCACGCTGTGGAAGCTTATGGATGATAGTCAGTCGAATATCAAACCCGTTGCGCAAGAATATCCTACAGGCTGGGTGCTATGGCGTAAGGAGATGTTGATTCACTGGCGTTCACTTGAAGTCGATGAGGCGTGTTGTCTGGATGGATGTCTGAAAGGCAGGGATTTTTCCGAGTTGTGCGAGATGCTATGTGAGTGGATCGATGAGGAGAACGTAGCCGCTCATGCGGCAGGACTCCTGAAGCGCTGGGTGGAGGATGGCATGCTCAGTCAGCTGGTGCTGGACTGATGCAGATTATTATTCCGATTATCAATCTTCTGGCCTATTGATTCGGTCAACCGCTGCTGCAATATCTGTCGGCGTATAGACTGGCAACGAGCATGTGTTACGGCCGCATGCAAAGGCCGCTGCATGTTTTACATCCGGGTACTGTATATCGGGATTGGGCAGAGGACCCTGTTTTTTGTCCCACCACTCCTGACGCTTGTACGACACAGGATAATTAAGCGCCGTGGCGTAAAGTGATTGTGCAGCCGCATCGTCCTTGGCGCCAACGATAGTGATGTGTACGGGCGCCTCGGCCATTTCAATATCGGCCAGCAGAATTCCGGGAAAGAATGGCTCACTCGCAAGCAGCGCGGGTGACGTAAGATAATGCATACCGTGTTCCGCCAGCATGCGATAGCGCGTGTTTGCGGTGTACTGAAAGGCGAGATTAAACAACCGCGCCAGTTCGGTATTTTCCTCGACCAGTTTTACCGGAGTTGCGAACACGCCCGCATTGCTTTCTCTGGAGAGTGAGGTGCGAAAGCCGCCATCCTCAGCAACAAATTCGCTGGCAATATAGTCCAGTGTACGAATTGTTTCATCCAGCCATTTCCTGTCAGCCGTGGAACGATACAGACTCAACAGCGCCTGCGCCATGGAGAGATTGTCTGCCAGGTAAGGTCCTGCACGGTCCTGTCTGTCATGCTTGAATCCGCCTTTCTTGATACGACCATCTTTTATACGACGATGAGCAAGTATGAAATCCGCTGCCTGTGTTGCCTTGAGTAGCGCATCCTCATTTCCGGTGGCGTCATAAAAAGTAGCAAGAGCACGAATCACCCAGCCGTTTTCGCGTGCGTAAATATGCTTGTCTATTCTCGGCTCACCCAGTTTTCGGCGAGCCCCATCATTCAACGCATAAAAAATTTCTCCATTGACTGCAGCATTCAGATCGGCATCCTGACTGGTATAAAACGCCCCCGAGTCATGCCGCATGAATTCGGTCAAATAGGCATAAATCGATTAAGTAACCTGCAGATGTTCAGGCTTTTTCCACAGCGCATAGGCCAGCGAATAAACGCGCAGATTAGTCGTCTGCGTGGACATGATCTTTTCATAATGCGGCGAACGCCAGTCCAGCTCATCCGAATACTGATAGACACCACCCCACACCGGGTCCACCAGATTCGCGCCTGCATTCAGGGTTTTCCTGGCCATAACGCTGTATAGACGATCGCCTCGCTGTGCGCGCAACAACGTATACTCCATTGCATCGCCCTGTATATATTTGTGAATGTTTCCCCACCCGCCATACTCTGCGTCATAAATATCAAACAGGATGTCGGTCAGTTTTTTGCGTAGTTCCGCATCCAGGGACATTTCTGAGGATGGTGTAATTTCGAGTTGCGCAACAACAGAAGGCCCCGGTGATGGATCGTCGATTATGCTTTGCAACATGGATATCATATTGATGGCGGGAATGTAGCCGCGCCGTTTGACAATCTCGGTTCCATCGGGAGCAAACACTATCGTAGCGGGCCAGCCATAGTCAGCATAACGATTGGATATATCCGGATGGGCATCCTGATCGACACGAACCGCGATGTAATGTTTATTGATCAGCTCGGCGACCTCTGGATTGCTGTAGGTTTCTACATCCATGACGTGACACCAGTGGCACCAGACGGCCTCAAGATCGAGGATCACAAAGCGCTGCTGCTTTTTAGCCTCGTCAAATAGATCGGTTTTCCAGTCCTGCCACGCAATCAATCCCGGAGTGTCTTCCGCAGCGCTAGCAAACGGAATGTGCAACAGAGACAGAATAAGAATGCCTGTTATAAACGGAAATAAAATGCGCGTGTTAACCATGAGATGTTTAATCATTACAATACCGTTTTGGTCAGCATACTGTGACTGTTTATGAATCATTCAAATACATCTCGCCAGAGTCTTAAAGTGGCTAGTTCCGCCTGGCCAGAGGTGGAGCATGCGCTGACGCATAAGGCTATTGCCATTTTGCCGATAGGCGCCGCCTGCAAGCAGCATGGCCATCATCTGCCTATGAACACCGATTTTATACAGGCTGAATATCTGGCTGCGCGCATCATGGATGTGGCCTATGTCGCTGTCTGGCCAACTCTAGGCTACGGCCATTATCCCGCCTTTATCGAATATCCTGGCAGTATCAGTCTCAGCGAACAGACATTTGCAAATACGGTGATGGAAATTGGTAACAGCATACTCTCGTTCGGGGCCGCCAGATTAGTCATTCTGAACACCGGAATCAGCACTATTCGGCCAATTGAGAAGGCGATTCCATGCATGCTAGACCCATCAAAAGTGAGTTTGTTCACTGTCTACTCGGGTGCGGAATATACACGTGTTGCCGAGCGTGTGGAACGGCAGGAGCACGGCAGCCATGCCGATGAACTTGAGACCTCGATCATGCTGGTGATTGAACCGCAATCTGTTGTCATGGAAAAGGCGCAGGCCACGACATTTGAGATGGCAAGGGGGCCTCTCAATCGCCTGAATTCCAGTCAGTCGAATTATTCACCCAGTGGCGTTTATGGTAATGCGCGGTTGGCGACTCGCGAAAAAGGTGAAGCGTTGATAACGGCGATCCTGGCCGATCTGCACGAGGGTTTGCGTGGGCTTGTGTAACACCATCTCCAGAGTTTACTGGGTTCACGCACGCGTTGAATCTACAATCAAGTCGTCAATTGACAATAAATATCCGATACCTTGATAGGTAACTTCTTCACATCATCGATCAAGGCGTAGCTGTATCCACCATGAATATCACAGCGATCTTGCGCTCC
>JBGTHR010000245.1:0-3193 GCA_041746095.1 Gammaproteobacteria bacterium
TTGCCGATGAGTTATTTAGAGAGCGGGCGACACAACGCGTCACATTGGGTTTGATCATGACTGAGATTGCCAAAATCAACGGTATCAGTCTGGATAACGACCGTTTGGATAAAACATTGACCCAGCTGGCAGATAGCTATGATGAACCGCATCAGGTAATCAGCTATTATCGAAGCAATGCTCAGATTATGGCAAACATAGAATCCATGGTGGTTGAGGATCAAATTGTGGATTGGGTCATGGAACGTTCCAGGGTGATTGATCATCAAAGTAGTTTTGATGAACTCGTCAATCCCAACAGCAGCGAGGCAGCCGCATGAATATCGACAGTTATAACACTCGGGGTTCGATTGAACCCAGAGCGCTCAATCTGGTGCCCATGGTCGTGGAACAGACAGCGCGTGGTGAACGCGCCTACGACATCTATTCCCGCCTGTTAAAGGAACGGGTAATCTTTATCGTCGGGCAAATCGAAGACTACATGGCCAATCTGGTGGTCGCACAGCTATTATTTCTGGAGTCCGAAAATCCGGATAAGGACATCTCCATATATATAAACTCGCCAGGAGGCTCGGTCACGGCCGGTATGGCAATATATGACACCATGCAGTTCACCAAGCCGGACGTCAGCACATTATGTGTCGGACAGGCGGCCAGTATGGGTGCGTTGCTGCTGGCGGGCGGATGTAACGGCAAGCGCTACGCATTACCGCATTCCAGACTCATGATTCACCAGCCACTCGGAGGGTTTCAGGGACAGGCCACGGATATCGATATACACGCACGCGAAATACTCAAGATTCGTGAGCAACTGAATCACATTCTTGCCGGCCATACGGGTCAGCCGGTGGAAAAGATTGCTCTGGATACTGAGCGCGATCGTTTTATGAGTGGTGAAGAGGCCGTGGAATATGGTCTGGTGGATAAAATACTGTCCCACCGTGAAACGGCCGAGGGCGTCTCATCAGCCAAATAATTTCAAATTCACTTGAGCATGAGGATAGTTAACTGTGCCATCGGTTTTGGCTCTATAACTCATTCAAATACAGATGCTTGCATCTTGACTGTGAAACGGGCAAGGTACATAACCAGAGACAAATAGAGGGATATCATGAGCGACGACAACCAAACCAAGGACAAGGATAACGGCAAGTTGCTGTACTGCTCATTCTGCGGCAAAAGCCAGCATGAGGTGCGCAAGCTGATTGCCGGCCCGTCGGTATTTATTTGTGATGAGTGCGTTGAACTTTGCAACGACATCATTCGTGAAGAGATGCAGGAGCAGTCGCCCGCCTCTGGCAGCAAGCTTCCAAAACCACATGAGATCAATGCGATTCTGGATGAGTATGTCATTGGTCAGGTGCGCGCGAAAAAGGTCTTGTCGGTGGCCGTCTATAACCATTACAAGCGGCTTGATGTGCGCGCTTCCAAGCAAAAAAACAGCGTGGAGCTCGCCAAGAGTAATATCCTCCTGGTTGGTCCCACCGGCTCAGGGAAGACACTGCTCGCAGAAACTTTGGCGCGGTTACTCAACGTCCCGTTCACGATTGCCGATGCCACCACACTAACCGAAGCAGGTTATGTCGGTGAAGATGTCGAAAACATAATCCAGAAGCTGTTGCAGAAGTGCGATTATGATGTCGAGAAGGCGCAAACAGGTATTGTTTACATAGACGAAATCGACAAGATCTCGCGCAAATCAGACAATCCTTCCATTACTCGTGATGTGTCTGGCGAAGGTGTGCAACAGGCGCTCTTGAAGCTTATAGAGGGTACGATCGCCTCAGTACCGCCACAAGGCGGCAGAAAACACCCGCAACAGGAATTTCTGCAGGTAGATACCAGTAATATCCTGTTCATCTGTGGTGGCGCCTTTTCAGGGTTAGATAAGGTCATTCGAGACCGAACCGAGAAAAGCGGAATTGGTTTCTCGGCAGAGGTTCGCAGCAAAGATAAAGACACAGTGCTGGGCAATATTCTGCGTGGCGTAGAACCGGAAGACCTGATTCGATACGGCCTGATTCCTGAATTTGTGGGTCGTCTGCCTGTCGTTGCGACCCTTGAAGAACTCGATGAGGATGCCCTGGTTAGAATCCTGACTGAGCCCAAAAACGCGATCACCAAACAGTATCGCAAGCTGTTTGAGATGGAAGGCAGCGAGATTGAATTTCGCGATAACGCTTTGTATGCCGTGGCGCGCAAGGCCATGGAACGTAAAACCGGAGCGCGTGGGCTTAGAACCATTCTGGAGACCGTCTTGCTGGATACCATGTATGACCTGCCGTCAACGGAGAATGTCACCAAGGTAGTCGTTGACGAGACCGTCATTACCGGGGATGCGAAGCCTTATCTGATTTATGCAGGATCTGATTTCGAGAAAGCGGCATCTTCTGACTAGCGGTTGTATGCTTCATGGAGGATTCAGCTTCGTGAAATAATGACTGCGGCAGGCTGATTGGTTTAAATCTCTCGGCCACACTTGTTTGCTCTTCACAGGTGCAACTTGAATTTGGTTGTGTCGCCCCCACATAAGAATATATCCACTGCCTGGATTGACCATTCTTACACGAATTTCCCGACGAGGACTTAACTTTATGGATAAGGACGATAGCTCCAAAGACGTGATTGACAAGCCCATGATGGTTGTCCCGATACTCCCGCTGCGCGATGTCGTCGTTTATCCGCATATGGTTATTCCATTGTTTGTGGGTCGTGACAAATCCATTCAGGCTCTCGATGCCGCTATGTCCAGCAACAAACAGATCCTGCTGCTGGCGCAAAAAAGCGCGGAAACGGATGATCCCACTATCGAAGATGTGCACCGCATCGGTACGTTATCAACCATTCTGCAATTGCTGAAGTTACCAGATGGAACCATGAAAGTGCTGGTCGAGGGCGCGGAGCGGTCGAGAGTCGTACATTTTCTGGATAAGGAAGAGTATTTTACGGCACAAATTTCCAGTCTTTCCAGTGATGAAGGCGGCAGCGACGATAAGGAGACTGAGATTCTCAGCCGTTCGGTGATGAGTCTTTTCGACCAGTATGTGAAACTCAACAAAAAGGTGCCGCCAGAGGTATTGACTTCGCTGGCGGGTATCGATGAGCCAGCGCGATTGGCGGACACCATTGCCGCGCACATGGCGCTCAAGCTGGACGAGAAACAGAAAGTCCTGGAAATCGGCAATGTACGCGA
>JBGTHR010000246.1:0-4132 GCA_041746095.1 Gammaproteobacteria bacterium
TTGCCAGATGCCACCCGCCTCGCGCACCCCTTCGACCAGACGTTTCGCAACTTCGCCCTGATAAAATCCACGACTCCCCTGTACCGCAATCGTCTTCAGTGTAACGGCCAGGTCAGGTTGACGAATCTCGTAACCCGCCTCTGGAAGCTTGCCACCCTGCAAGAAAATCTTCCCGGCAGCAGGCCACTTGTTTAGTTGATCGATTCGAAATCTGGCCTTGATTCGATAGACTTCATCTACCGGAAAGCCCTGCTCGGCGACTTCGATTGCGCTCGCCAGCGTCCGGTTCAGCGGTAATCGTCCATAACGCATCGCCAGATGATCCAGCGCTGCGGGTATCCCGGGTATGCCAGCCGCCAGCGGACCATTGACCGAGAGTCCCTTTTGCACATTACCTTTCGCATCCAGATACATATCGGCTGATGCCGCCAGCGGCGCGGTTTCACGGCTGTCCAGCATGGTCTCATAGCCATCACTGGCCCTGTGCAGCAACCAGAATCCGCCGCCGCCCAGGCCCGAACTTTGCGGTTCTACTACTGCAAGCACCGAAGCGACTGTAATAGCCGCATCAAAGGCATTGCCACCCTGCCTGAGTATTTCCAGACCCGCCTCTGTTGCCAGTGGGTGTGCGCTGGCGATGGCCGCCTTTTGCTGACCGGCCGTATACGCATTGCCTGACCAGGCCAGGATCAGACACAGTCCAAACATAAAAAAGGCCCCGCGCAGGGGGGCCCGAATCTGTCTGGATATTATTTTCTCAGGCATCATCTCAGGAATGTGATTTCATCAAGCCCAGGTATTTATTCATTAACTGTTCACGCGACTCTACGTGATCGGGATTGAGAGGAATGCAGTCAACCGGACATACCTGCACACATTGCGGCTCGTCGAAGTGACCCACACACTCGGTACACAGTTGGGGATTAATGACATAGGTTTCCTCACCTGGCGATATCGCCTCGTTCGGGCACTCGGGTTCGCAGACATCGCAATTGATGCATTCGTCAGTAATCATTAGAGCCATGGAAACAAACCAGTAGTTAGTATCTGTTGATCAACCTTAATACATTCAGAGTTTACGTTTGCGCAAGGCCAGCTCAACCGCAGGGCTAACAAAGGGCGAGATATCGCCGCCCAGATACGAGATCTCACGCACCAGGCTGGAGGAAACAAAGGCATATTCCTCCGCTGGAGTGAGGAACAGGGATTCCATACCATCATCCAGTTTGCGGTTCATGCTGGCCAGCTGAAATTCAAATTCGAAATCGGAGACCGCACGCAGACCGCGCAGTATGACGCGGGAATTCTGCTCACGGGCAAATTTGACCAGCAGCCCGTCAAAACCACATACGCTGACATTCTTGATATCCTTCAACGCACCCTGCGCCAGACTGACACGCTCGGCAAGCCCAAAGAACGGCGTTTTAGAAGGATTGGCGGCCACACCGAGTACAATCTTGTCGAATAGCCGTGCGGCGCGCCGCACCAGATCGGTATGTCCGTGGGTGATCGGGTCAAATGTTCCAGGATAGACGGCGATGAGTGACATAGTGTCAGTCAGAATAGTATTCGAGTCATTCGGTTTAGTAGTATTACCGCTCGCATCACGTCAGGCAAGCAGTGAATGCGAACCCTATTCGGCAGGCGTAATCAGATGGTAGCTCACTCGGCCTGCCCGTTGGCTGTACAGGACATTCCAGACGTCACGCACATATTCAGCGATATCGATATCTACAGAGGTTTCCAGGTAAATTCGTCCAGTAGATTTAATGATGTCTTTGCCTGCCAGTGTAGCCAGTGATGTTCCCAGTAAATCGGGTCTTGAGAAAGGCGGATCGAGAAAGATCAAATCAAATTGCTGATCACAACGTTGCAGCCAGGATTCAGCCTCGGCCTGGACGATTTCAATTTCATCCGCATGCAACTGTTCTTTAGCAGACTTCAAACCGGCTGCCACTAAAGGGTGAGTATCCACCATGACGACTCGGGAGGCGCCTCGGGAGGCCGCCTCAAATCCTAATGCCCCGCTACCGGCAAACAGATCCAGACAATGCGCACCTGAAATCATGGACTGAAGCCAGTTAAACAGGGTCTCTCTGACCCGATCCGGAGTAGGGCGGATTTCGGGTAGTTCCAGAAAACTGATCTTGCGGCCGCGCCACCGGCCAGCAATGATTCGCAGCTGAGAACTGCTAAATACTGACCCCGAAGCCGTTCGCTTAGGATTTCTGCTCGCCACCGACAATTACAGTCACCATTCGGTTGGTATCCAATTGTTTGCTAAAACTCTCGCGAATGGATTCAGCGGTTACTTTCTCAATATTGCTGTTAAAGGTATCCAGATAGTCCAGCGGCAGGTTATAAAATCCTATCAGCGACAGATACCCCAATATGCTGCTGTTGCTGTCGATGAGTAGCGGAAATCCACCGGTAATATTCTTCCTCGACGCCTCAAGCTCTTCCTTATCAGGGCCTTTGCGCACAAACTCCCTGACCGTCTCAAGCGCCAGATTGGCTGCCAGATCGGCCTGATCAATGCGCGTCTGCAGACCAATTAGATATGGTCCCGCTACCTTCTGTGGCTGAAAATAACTGTACACACTATATGAAAGCCCGCGTTTCTCCCGCACCTCCGTCATCAATCGCGAACCGAATCCGCCGCCGCCCAGTACATGATTGCCGGTATACAGACTAAAATAATCTTTATCACCGCGCCGAATACCCGGCTGACCGATATAGACATGCGCCTGTTCAGAGGGAAAGGGCACATGCACGGTTTTGGATTCCTTCAGTGGCAAGACCTCGGGTAATTCCATGGGTGGCGTACCACGCGTCAAACTGCCGGTGATTTTTTCGGCAAGCTGTTTGGCCTGCTCCATACTTAAATCGCCCACGATGGCCAGAGTCGCATTACTGGCAACCAGATAGCGCTTGTGAAAATCCATCACCTCGGCCCGCGTGATCGACTGAATTGTCTCCTCGGTTCCAGACACCGGTGTCGCAAACGGGTGATCGCCGTATATAGCACTGTAAAACGCCTTGCTCGCGATATCCGCAGGGTTCTGGCTCTGATTTTGCAACTCCACCAGCATTTGCCGTTTGATACGTTCAAATGCACGCTCGGGAAAATTCGGTTCGGCAACCACGCTGATAAAGGTGTCGATCGCAGGAGTTAATAACTCCGGATCCACCAAAGACCGTAATGAGACCGAAGACTTGTCACGCTCGACACTGGCGGAATATTGTGCACCCACGTCCTCAAATCGATTCGAGATCTCATCGGCGCTCCACTCGCCACTGCCTTCATCCAGCAGATTATGTGTCAGTCGCGCCAGTCCGGGCAGTTTTCCATCCCGCGCACTGCCCGCATCAAACACCAGTTGAATATCAAGCATGGGCAGTTCACTTGCCTGTACAAACAGGACCTTAGCGCCATTGGCGCTCTCCCACTGTTGAATATCGGGTGATGCCAGACTGGGTCTCACCGGCACTGCCGCTATCAATCCAACACACAGCAAGCGGGCTAATAATGCGCTCATTATCGAATCTCCTCTGACAGCGATGCCTTAGGGGCGCCCCGCTGAATCGCCTGTGGTTGTAACATGGCCACGGTTCTGGTCGCTTCAATCAGATATTTTTTAGCCACCTCACGAACCTGCGCGGCAGTAACCGCTTTGATTCGGTCGGCATATTTATCCTGGATCCTCCAGCCTACGCCTATCGTTTCCAGCGCACCCATTTCATTGGCCTGATGACTGATGGAATCCCGTTTGTATATTTCCTGGGCAACCACCTGCGCCTTGACCCTGGCCAGCTCCGGTTCGCTTATCAGATCAGTTTTCAGCTTGTCTATCTCAGCATAGAGCGCCTCCTCAAGCTCTTTCATGCTGTGTCCGGTTGCGGGCGTTGCATCCAATAAAAACAGTTCCTCATGTCTGGCGTACAGGTCATACTGGGCATCGGTACTGGCTGCAATTTCTTGCTCACGCACCAGATTTTTACTGAGCCGTGAACTACTGCCACCATCGAGAATTCCGGCCAGCACCATCAAGGCATAAGGCTCCCAGTCTTTCTCGGTTTGACCGACGACTGGCGCCTTGTAACCCATCAGCAGATACGGCAACTCGGCGGG
>JBGTHR010000247.1:0-2861 GCA_041746095.1 Gammaproteobacteria bacterium
TTTACCCGTGGGATCGATTTTTATGGCCCGTTGGCATTTATCGGCATCTCGCAGGTGCGGGAGAGTTCGACCTTCAGCGGCATTCCGCTGGTGCAGAAACTCAGACAACGCAACTGCGGTGTGTGGGTGGTCAACATCGAGACCGGTGAAATACTCGGATTCCTGCGTTTCGAAGAAGGCGTGCAGGAAATCTTCGCCGTGCAGGTGCTTCGAGATATCAGATATCCCGAACTACTGGAGTGGGGCGATGACAAGCTCTCACACTCCTATGTGCTGCCGGATGAGGTGCTTGCGGAAGTCAAACTGCCCACCCAGGAAGAGCTCAGCTGCACTCCGGCCTTTCATTTCCAGCAGGGCACGGAGTTTTATCACAAAGGCCAGCTGGATGAGGCCATCGCCGCATACCGGCAGTGTCTGGCGCTGGACGAGGCCTTTCCCAATATCGACTATAACCTGGGTGTCGCATTAGGCGATGCCGGGCACTACGCTGAAGCCACCGGGCATCTCAATAAAGTCGTTAAAAACGAACCCGAACGTGCCGAGGCGCACAACAGCCTGGGCCACATCGCCAATGCGCAACGCGAGCCGCACCAGGCAATCGCGCATTATGAACAGGCCATTGAACTGCAACCGGACTATGCCCAGGCGCATTTCAATCTGGGCATGACACACTTGCAGCTAGGCGACTATCCACACGGCTTTACGGAATACGAGTGGCGCTGGAAGACCGGCGAATTCACGCCCTTCCAGTGTCCGCATGCGAAGTGGGACGGCAGTCTGATACCCGATCAAACCCTGCTCATTCACACCGAACAGGGCGCAGGCGATGCCATGCAGTTCGCCCGTTTTCTGCCTCTGGCGGCACAGCGTTGCAAAAAGCTGATTGTAGTCTGCCCTGCCGATTTGATTCCATTGTTCACTGTCCTGCCGGGTATTGCTGTAGTGCGCGAACCCGGCACAGTCAATGTTGCGGAATTTGACACCTGGCTACCTATCGTGAGTCTGCCGCATGTGTTCGGCGCCACGCTTGCAACCATTCCGGCGGAGACACCTTATTTCGATATTGAGGCGATCCGTCGCCGAAGACACTCGGATAGCTCGACTGCCGTATCTTCATTCGGCTACAAAGTCGGGATTGTCTGGGCGGGCAGCCCCACGCATCGCAACGACCGTAACCGCTCCTGCAAACTGACTGACTTTCTGCCGGTGCTAAGCGTACCCGGCATTGCATTTCACAGTCTGCAGAAAGGCCAGAACGGCGTGGATTATAGCGACGAACTGGCAAAGCTTACGCCGAAAATAGATATTCAGAACCTGGCTCCTTCGATGCACGACTTCGGCGCGACGGCGCTGCTGATTGCGAACCTGGATCTCATCATCAGCGTGGACACCTCCATCGCGCATCTGGCAGGGGCACTGGGCAAACCGGTATGGACGCTGCTCTGCCATGTGCCCGACTGGCGCTGGGGGCTGGAAGGTGAAACCACGCACTGGTATTCCAGCATGCGTCTGTTTCGACAACCCCATCCCGGCGATTGGGCCAGCGTGATGACACGGGTGGCGGAAGCGCTGCCACTAAAAAAAATTATGTGAACCGCTCACAGTTCCGTTAACCGGGAGTCGATTTCGCTGTAAACCTATCTATACTCTAGCTGAGGAATACCAATAGTAATTAGAGCATTAGCAGGTCGTGTAGTCCCTTCAGCTATCTCGGCTGACTCAGGGAATTCACATCCATAAGGGAGGGCAGCAGATGTCCACAACACCATTCAGGCCACAACGGCTCATCGTCTGCGGCTATACCCGCATGACACTTCCCTTACACCACCGATATTCCCAGGCCACTCACGTATCGAGTGATTTTCTATTCTGTTAAGTCAAATAAAATCTTGCGTAAGAGGAGAGGAACATGAACATACCATTACAAGTACATAAGAAAATACCGTATCAACAAGTGATTGAGGCATGGCAGACCGGCCTCACCGAGTCTCAAACAGAACCCTGGGTAGCCACACGACTATTGCACCACGACGTTAGTTTGTTTACGCAGTTTGCCGAGCAGTATCAAACGCTGACTGCTCTGCCACGGCGTGCAAGACGCTCGTTGCAGCGATAGCTAACACCGTCACAATAAACTATGATCTACCAGGAACTTCTTGTAAGTGGCTGTAAGCGGGTCACCGGTTGCAGTCATATGATCAAATAACAGTTTGCGATAAGTTTTTATAGTTTGGCTGAACTCGGAGGCGGCAATTAAATTTTTTAAGGCATCAGGGTCTGTTTGATAGTTATAAAATTCCTCTGGCTTTCGATAGGTAAAGAATTTAACTCTTGCGGCTGTTTTAGGATTTGTTTTGGCGGCCTCTACCATTGCTTTACACGTTCGACCATTCTGCGACTCATTCTTAAAGACTTTTATCCCATCCGACCACGCGTTGAAAGTGTATCCGAATTTTTTGTCTTGTACCGCCCGCATCGGATACTTCCCTCGGGTAGACGTTTCGAAGAAATATGTGAAGACCCGCTTTCTTTCCGGCTGAGCGGTTCCCTTTAACAAGGGGAGCATCGATCGGCCATCAAGGCCTATCGGCTGGGGCAGGCCCGCAGCATCCAGTAGCGTCGGCATAAGATCGATTCCGCTAATAAAATGCTCAAGGTCCTGGCCTCCGGGTGCAACGACGCCGGGCCATCTAATGATTAATCCCGCCCGCGTGGAGTGCAAGTAGGTATTGCTTTTCGAAAATGGTAACGATATGCCATTATCGGACATGAAGATAACCATCGTATTCGCAGAGAATCCCTCCTCCTGCAGTGCTTTCAATACGACTCCTACCGTCTGGTCAGCGCGCCGGGCAGAGGTG
>JBGTHR010000248.1:0-2103 GCA_041746095.1 Gammaproteobacteria bacterium
AGCGCCCGCTGCATACCTTCGGCACGCGTTGCATCCGGCTCCTGCGCAGGGTCCGGAATCCGGCCTTCGACGGACACCACCATCTCGGGAGACGTGCCCCAGGTAACCTGAGGCTGAATACTATTCGCATGTAGGGTTATAGTATGATCAAACTTGGCATCGGCATCGGACACAAATCCGCGCCAGTTCGTCACTGCCTGCTCCCACATCGCGCCACTGGGAGCAAACGGGCGCCCCTTGATGTAATCGATAGTCTTGTCATCCACGGCCACCATGCCAGCACGCGCGCCGGCCTCAATCGCCATATTGCACAGGGTCATTCGGCCCTCCATGGACAGCGATTGAATCGCTTCTCCGGTAAACTCAATCGCGTAGCCCGTTCCACCCGCCGTACCGATTTCACCGATGATTGCCAGGGCAATATCCTTGCCTGTGATTCCCGAACCGACAGCGCCAGCGACTCGAATAAGCAGATTTCTGGATTTATTCTGGATCAGGCACTGAGTCGCCAGCACATGTTCGACCTCGGAAGTGCCGATACCAAATGCCAGCGCGCCAAAGGCGCCATGCGTGGAGGTATGGGAATCACCGCAGACCACCGTCATGCCTGGCAGTGTTGCGCCCTGTTCCGGGCCAATCACGTGCACGATACCCTGACGCACATCACCCATGATAAACTCGGTCAAACGATACTCGGCACAATTATTGTTCAGAGTCTCGACCTGTAGGCGCGATACTGGATCCTGTATGCCATTCTCCAGATCTGTCGTCGGCACATTATGATCCGGCACCGCCAGAATACTGTCCCGCCGCCACAGGTCCCTGCCAGCCATGCGCAGACCCTCAAATGCCTGCGGTGAAGTCACCTCGTGCACCAGATGCCTGTCGATGTAGATCAGTGATGCGCCATGCTCATCGGTACGCACCACGTGATCATCCCAGAGCTTGTCGTATAGTGTTCTACCAGCCATGATTAACCTTCGCGACGTATAACTTAAAACGATTGATTCTAACGCATTTACAGCAGTAAGGCAGTCCCTGCGCCGACACAAGCCATGAATCTCCAGCCACTGCAAAACTACTCGCTATTTGAAAGGTATGTTAAAGACCTCCCAGAGCGCCGGTTTTACGCCAGGCATGAACTACTGAGTGATACTTTGCTGCTCTATCGAGAAAAGTCGCTGGTAATCTACTACGCACCCACCGATTACATCAACTCAGCGGCCAGCGTTATTCTGCTGGGTATTACTCCCGGTTGGCAGCAAATGGAACGCTTTTATCGTACCGCTCGAACTGCCATTCTGGACGGAAAGGATCGCGATTCATGCCTTGAAATAGCCAAACAGGAGTACGCTTTTTATGGCGGCATGCGTCTCAATCTGGTCGCCATGCTGGACGACCTCAAACTGCCACAATTTCTCGGCATTAAAGAGGCGGCATCACTGTTCGGCACGCACCGTAATCTGATTCACACCTGCTCCGCGATACGCTATCCGGTGTTTATTCAAAAGGCCAATTACACCGGTCATACACCCTCTCCAGTGCGTCATGAGGCAATGCTTGAGATTATTCACGAGTTACTCCTGCCAGAGCTTCTGAAGATACACAATGCGCTGATCATTCCCCTTGGCAATGCAGTCACTTCGACCCTGGAATATTTGATCAGCGAAAAACTGCTGGCGTCTGAACGCTGCTGTTTTGGATTCCCGCATCCATCGGGCGCCAATGGTCATCGACTGCGCCAGTTTCAGGAGAATCGTGGAATGTTATGTCACCAAATAACGCAGTGGTTTCAGGTGCCCAGTCAGCGTATATAAACGGGCTTATATTCGGGTTCCAGTCTCATTCCGCGCCAGGCAATCAAAAATCCGGCCAACGCCAGGCCAGTAGCCATGATATAGACCCAGGAAGGACCCAGCCACACCCATACATAACCACTCAGAAGGCTGCCAATTGCACCGCCCAGGCCAAAGGTCAGACTGCTGTAAAGCGCCTGGCCGCGACCCTGTAATTTACCGGGAAAAAACCGGTGGATCAAATCTATGGCCGAGGCATGATACAACCCGAAAATGGCTGCATGCATGACCTGGGCGAAAAGGAGTA
>JBGTHR010000249.1:0-2713 GCA_041746095.1 Gammaproteobacteria bacterium
TTCGAAAGTATTCTGGTGAGCGCCATGCGCAGGCTTGCAGGCTATATTATGGCCGGTAGAGCACAAGCAACGATAGTGGTGTCCGCATTTGCGATCCTGGCGCTGCTATTCCCGCCATTGATCCTGATCAGTGGCGCAGCCCTCGCTCTGGTAACATTGCGATTGGGCTGTGTTGCGGGTGGCGTGATTTTGTTGATGTCGGCGGCCCTGGTGACTGCGATAGGTATCATCGCAGCAGGAAGCGCCTATTCAGGACTGACCTTTGGATTGACTGTCTGGGCGCCCGTACTGGCAATGGCCCTGATGTTGCGTTATACCGTGTCTCTGAGCAACAGTCTGCTGTTGCCAACTATGCTGGGGTTCATCGTGGTATTGATGGTGAATGTCCTGGCGCCGCAAATCGATGCTCACTGGTATGAGGTGTTAAACAGATTTATACGTCCGCTGCTTGAAAGCACCGGGTCTCCTGCAAGCACTATAGACAGTCTGTTTGCCCAGGTGGCGCCCGTCATGACTGGGCGTATTGTGGCCTGGACCACCTTACTGCTGGCGCTGATGCTGTTGATTGCCAGATGGTGGCAGGCGATCCTGTATAATCCCGGTGGTTTTCGTGAGGAATTCGTGGGATTGCGTTTGGGCATTCCGGCTGCGGTCATCTGTATAGTATTGGTGGCCGCGACGTTTATGACCGACTCCCCGTTGCTGGTCGAGCTGGCCACGGTAAGTCTGGTCATGTTTTTTTTGCAGGGGCTGGCCATCGTCCATTCAGCGGTTGCCAGGACGCCGAATCCGACCGTGATGCTGGTCATTGCCTATGGATTATTGCTGATTATCGCGCCCATCAAAACCGCTCTGATGGCGTTGGGTGTCATCGATTCTTTTGTAAACATACGGCAACGTATTAACGTCTCGAAGTAGGTTGACTGGCTCATCCATTGTTTTGAGTGAGTGGGTTTTGAGTGAATATTAATCAAGGGGTTTTTAGCATGGAAATTATTTTATTAGGCAAGGTAGACAATCTCGGCGAACTGGGTGACAAGGTGGATGTGCGTCCCGGCTATGCGCGTAATTATCTTATTCCTACCGGCAAGGCCAAATTTGCCACGGCGAAGAATATTGCCGAGTTTGAGGCGCTGCGGTCAGAACTGGAACTCAAGGCACAGGAGCAGCTCAAGGCTTCCCAGTCTCGCGCCGAGAAACTCAGTGGTCTGGAGGTGAAGATCATCGCCAAGGTCGGAGGTGAGGGCAAGCTGTTCGGTTCAGTGGGGACTGCGGATATTACAGATGCGATCGCCGCACTTGGTATGGAAGTGGAAAAAAGTGAGGTGCGTCTGCCGCAAGGCCCGCTACGCCAGACTGGGGAGCATGCCGTTGAGCTGCATTTACATGCGGATGTCAATGTCGAGATAAAGGTGATCATCGAAGGTGAGGAGTAACCGCATCGGCTCTTTCGAGAGTTGACTAGTTGTGATGGAAATTCGCCAACGTGCTAGTGCGAAATTGATCATGTGCGCTGAATTTGATGAGTGAATTCCCCCAGGTTGCGGATATGCCCTCAAAGGCGGCCCGCGGTCTGAAGACTCCACCATACTCCCTGGAGGCGGAACAATCCGTGCTAGGGGGGTTGATGCTGAGTAACGACGCCTGGGAAAAGATCGCCGATCGAGTCGGTGAAAACGATTTTTATCTGCAGGATCATCGTACTATCTTTCATGCTATTCAGGCGCTGGCAGATAACAGCCAGCCCTTCGACGTCCTGACACTCTCCGACTGGCTTAAACAGCGCGGCGGACTGGGTGACAGTAACGTCCTGGTGTACCTGGGCACCATCGCCAATGATACGCCCAGCGCTGCCAACATTACCGCCTATGCCGACATCGTTAGAGAGCGCTCAATCCTGCGCCAGATGATTGCGGCTGGTACAGGGATTGTCGAAAGCGGCTATCAGCCCGAGGGACGCAGCGTCAGTGAGCTGCTGGATGAGGCGGAGAGAAAGGTATTCTCGATTGCCGATAGCGCGTCACGTACTCAGCAGGGCTTCCGCAGCATCAAGACCTTGTTGAAGGCGACAGTCGAACGCATCGATGCCCTGTTTGAACAGGACAATCCGATTACCGGTCTGCCTACCGGATTCAGCGATTTCGATGAGAAGACGTGCGGCTTGCAGGCCGGCGACCTGATCATCGTGGCCGGACGCCCCTCCATGGGCAAGACCAGTTTTGCGATGAATATCGCTGAATATGCGGCCTACAAGCAAAATTCCGCCGTGGCGGTATTCAGCATGGAAATGCCTGGCGAACAACTCGCCATGCGAATACTGTCGTCCATGGGCCGTATCGATCAGCAGCGCCTGCGCACCGGCCGATTGGCCGAGGAAGACTGGCCACGCTTGACCAGCGCCGTATCGATGCTCACTGACAAGCCACTGTTCATCGATGACAGTCCAGCGTTATCGCCGACAGAACTTCGCGCTCGCGCCAGGCGTCTCAAACGTGAACATAACCTCTCGCTGATCGTTGTCGATTATCTGCAGTTGATGTCGGTGGCGGGCACCAAGGAAAACCGCGCCACCGAGATCTCGGAGATATCGCGCACACTCAAGAGTCTGGCCAAGGAGCTGAAAGTACCCATTATTGCCCTGTCGCAGTTAAACCGCAGCCTTGAGTCGCGCACCGACAAGCGTCCGGTGATGTCGGATCTGAGAGAGTCCGGG
>JBGTHR010000250.1:0-5608 GCA_041746095.1 Gammaproteobacteria bacterium
CCAGAATCGAGTCATCGGTTGATCTGATGCGCGTCTGTCGCGATCTGCTCGTGCGTTACTCCCAGCCTGTGCTGGTGGAGACGTATCTTCCCGGACGAGAGTTTACGGTCGGGATTGTAGGCACAGGCCAAAAGGCAAGGGTACTTGGCGTGATGGAGGTCATATTCAATAAGAGTGCTGAGGCTTTTGGCTACACCTATGACAACAAGGCGCATTTTGAAGGTCGAGTAGAGTACCGGCTGGAGGAATCTAAATCTCTGGTGCGCGAGCTTGGTGATCTTGCGCTCGCAGCCTGGCGATCACTTGGCTGCCGCGACGCTGGAAGGCTTGACATACGGATGGATGAACAGGGTACGCCACAGCTCATGGAACTGAATCCACTGGCTGGACTCAATCCCACGATCTCCGATCTGGCTATCCTGTGCAGGTTGTCGGGGATCAGTTACTCGCAACTGATTGAGGAGATCATCAATTCGGCACTGGAACGTTGTAGCCAAACTGCAAGCCAACGATTACAGCATGCCGAGGAACATGCCGCCTGACAGCCGCGCGGCTCAAAAGATTCTAATCCTGCATGGTGCGGTAGATGAAAACGCCTCGCTGGATGAGCAGGATGTCCTTACAGAAGTCAATGCCGTTTCTGCTGCCCTCGAAAATTTGGGTTATGCGTCAAAATCGCTGGCGTTAACCCTGGATCTTGAGTCTGCACGCATTAGTCTAGTCAACGACAGACCATGGCTTATTTTCAACCTGGTGGAAAGCCTCAACGGCAGCGGTCGGTTGATACACCTGGCGCCTGCCATATTTGAAGAACTGGGTATTGCCTTTACCGGCTCACCACTAAGCAGTCTGTTTATGAGTTCCAACAAATTGCTTGCCAAACGTCTGCTGGCGGCATTTGGTGTGGCAACACCTGAGATTTGTGTGGCGGGACGAATAGCTGAAGATGCCTGCAGCAATGACCGATGGATTATCAAATCGGTCTGGGAACATGCCTCAATTGGTCTGGATGAGAACTCAGTGGTTCACAATCATGAGATCATGAGCAGAATCCTGAGTAAGCAGGATACATACGGCGGCGATTGGTTTGCCGAGTGCTATATCGAAGGGCGGGAATTTAATCTTGCATTGCTTGCCAGCGACTCAGGCGAACCCGAGGTGCTGCCGCCTGCGGAGATCCGTTTCCAGCATTATCCTGAGGGCAAACCACGTATCGTGGACTATAGCGCCAAATGGGAGACTGGATCCTTTGAATATTCACATACGGCCAGATGTTTTGATTTTAGTGATGCTGACCAGCCAATGTTGAAGGCCATGAAGGAAATCGCCTTGCAATGCTGGGAATTATTTGAATGTCAGGGTTATGCGCGCGTCGATTTCAGGGTCGATGAGGCGGGACGGCCCTGGGTGTTGGAGCTCAACACAAACCCCTGCCTGGCGCCGGATGCAGGTTTTGCCGCCGCTGCACTTCAGGCAGGAATTCCTTATGAGACTGTGATTGACCGCATTCTGGCGGCTACCATCGGTTTGCAGAAACCGATACAAACTCGACCGGATAGTTTGACAGGCAGCCATGTTTCGTATTCGTAAGATTCACGATGATACCACCGAGATAAACCGTGGGACTCTCAGCCAGATACAAAAAATTCTACGCACTCAATTTAATGGGCTGAGTGAGGAGGATATTACCAAGCTGCCTGATCAACTGCGTAACCCACTTAAACACCGCTTTCGCTCGATTTTGTTTGTTGCCGAAAATGCGCGTACTGAAGTCAAGGGTTTTGCACTGCTGCAATATGCTCCGGATTTGAACTTCTGTTATCTCGATTATATTTCTGCTCTGGCCGGGCGCACCGGCGGCGGAGTTGGTGGCGCATTGTATGAACGTGTACGTGAGGAGGCGTTATCCCTGGGTGTGAGCGGAATGTTTTTTGAATGTCTGCCGGACGATCCCGAGTTGTCACCGAATGAGGCTATTCGTGCGCAGAATAGTGCGCGGCTGAGATTCTATGAGCGCTATGATGCTCGTCCAATAGCAAATACGGCTTATGAGACACCACTCAAACCCGATGGGTCTGACCCGCCTTATCTGGTCTTTGATGGACTAGGTAAGCGGTTGCCGTTAGCCCGCGATCATGCACGCCGAGTGGTGCGTGCGATACTCAACCGCAAGTATGGTTCTGTGTGTCCGCCAGAGTATGTCAATAAAGTCGTGAAGTCATTTCGTGATGATCCTGTTCGCCTGCGTGACTACCAGTATCTCACCAGGCAAAAATCCCAGAAACCGGCGAACGCCACATTGCAGGGCAAACGCATCGCACTGATTGTTAATGATACGCACAGCATACATCACGTACGTGAGCGTGGGTATGTGCAGGCGCCGGTGAGAGTGGATGCCATTCTCAGGGAGATTGAACCGACGAATCTGTTTGAACGTCGGCCTAAGCGTCATTTCGGCCTTGAGTATATCAAGGCCGTGCATGACAGTGACTTTGTTAATTATCTCAGGAATGCATGCGCACGTGTGCCGGAAGGCAAATCAGTCTATCCCTACGTGTTTCCATTACGCAATCATGCGCGTCAGCCCAGGGAACTGCCACTGCGCGCCGGGTATTACTGTATGGATACGTTTACACCCCTTAATCAGAATGCTTACAAGGCTGCGATTGGCGCGGTTGATAGCGCGCTCACCGGAGCGAATTATCTGCTTGAGGGATATCGGCTTGCGTACGCGCTGGTAAGACCACCTGGCCATCACGCGGAGCGCGACAGCTTCGGTGGATTCTGCTATTTCAATTCCACAGCGGTAGCGGCGCACCACCTCAGTCAGTTCGGTCGGGTTGCAGTATTGGATGTGGACTATCATCATGGCAATGGCACACAGGACATTTTCTACAACCGCAATGATGTATTAACGGTCTCATTGCATGGACACCCCAAATATTCCTATCCCTATTTTAGTGGCTTTGAAGATGAGAAGGGCGAAGGTGAGGGCGCCGGATTTAACCTGAATCTTCCTTTGCGAGAGCATCTTGATGGCGAGCAGTTTCAGGAGGCGCTTGAAATTGCCTTAAAACGAGTACGTCGGTTTAAGCCGGCATATCTGGTTCTGGCGTTAGGACTGGATACAGCCAAGGGCGACCCAACGGGCTCTTTCACACTCACGGCCAAAGACTTTCATGTCAATGGACGCATCATAGGCGGGTTGGGCATTCCCATATTGGTCGTGCAGGAGGGCGGATATCGCACACGATCACTAGGCATTAATGCGCGGCATTTCTTCACGGGTCTGTCAGCGCAAGCGAGAACTACGGAAAATCACTCAACTCGTAAAGACATGAACTGATATGCATGAAGTTATAGCGCAAAATGAGTATGCTCTGAGAACAGAGGTAGAAGAGCATGACGTCAAGGCTGTGCATAGCCTGGTGCTGGCGAGCGGATTTTTTTCCGCGGAAGAACTGCAGGTGGCGGTGGAACTGGTAGAAGACGGATTTCTCAAGGGATCTGCAAGCGACTATAAATTTTTGTTTGCTGAGTTCGGCACTGACGTTGTTGGCTATACCTGTTACGGAAGAGTCCCTTTGACCGACTCCAGCTATGACTTATACTGGATCGCCGTACATCCACAACAGCAGCGGCATGGTCTGGGGAAATTGCTCTTGAAGCATACCGAATTGCGCATACACGATGCTGGTGGGCAACGGGTTTACGCTGAGACATCGTCACGGCCGCAGTATTCGCCTACCCATGCCTTTTATCTTCATGCGGGCTATCTTGAGGTTGCGCACCTCAATGATTTTTACGCGCCGGGAGATGGCAAGCTGATCTTTTGCAAGGCCATCTGACTCGCATCATTTTTTTTAGCGAGGTGGAATCAGCGTTAATCCGCGATTGCTATACCAGACTGTTGCGGTCTCCAAGCTGGCCTCGTGGTACTATCGATTATTCTCTTATGAGCAGTAAATTCCGAGATTTGATAAGCCTATCCTCTTGACTTCTGGATAACATCGTTCAGTCTTGCAGTGATGTTAAAATACTCCGATTTATGAATTACAGCTATTTCGATACAGTATGGGTTTCCTGATTAAGCGTTTTGCCAGGGGATTGCTTGCCCCGCATCCCGATTCCAGAGCTTCTTTCCTCAATGAGCGGCCGACCAGGATTGTGCTTAATGTAAGACCGGGAGTTACGGCCAGCCGTAAGCCGCCCGTGCGCATCTTTCTGGGCAGTGAGGATGCCCAATACCGGGCCGAACGTATCTTCGTCTGGTCTATTGAACAGGTGCGCGATCCCTCGCGTGTCTACGAAATCCATCTGATGAGGAATCTCTCCGGCTTCAAGAGCCGGTTCTGGCTGACAGGCTTCACCAACTACCGTTTTGCAATTCCTGATTTTGCTGGCGGCAGTGGTCGCGCAATTTACAACGACGTGGATCAAATCTATCTCGTTGATCCTGCGGAATTATTCGACATGGACATGCACTCACATGGATACCTGTCGATTACAGCGCGTGATACGTCGGTAATGCTCCTGGACTGCAACCGCATGGCGTCAGTCTGGAGTCTGGAGTCGGCGCGTAATGGCGGCAAGAACTCATTACTGGACCTGGCTGCCGGAATTCATGGCTTGTGGGGCGCGCTGGCGCCCGCCTGGAACGCACGCAATGACGAGTATCAAAAGGGTTTCTCCAAGGTGTTGCACTACACGATTCTGCATATGCAACCCTGGCGACCGTTTCCCGAGGAGTTTGTCTACCTGAATACTCCACAGGCCTCGGTCTGGCATGAACTGGCGCATTCGGCGAACCGCGTGAATTATCAGAATTTTACTGCTCAACGACCGAGCGCACATTATGAGAGGGTTCTGCGCGCTGTTCGCAAGCACTTATATTCCTCTGGTCCGCGCTTCAGGTTACAGCATCTGGGCCAGGAATTACGTCAAGTGCTTGCGCAGCAGAAGGTAGAAAAACTGTTGGTATACGGATTGTTATCGATTACTGAGAAAAAGCCGGTAGTCGATAAAGATAAAGATCTACCAGAACGTCTGACCTGTACTTTTGTCAATCCGGCAATTCTGCCCGGTCATGAATACAGCGCTCAACATTATCAGGCGGTCGTATGTGTCGATTTGCTTGAGTATCTGCCGGATGAGGATATCCCCTGGGTATTGGACGCCATCTTTGCTGCCGCCGATCGTCTTGTCTACTGCCGAATCAGCCAGCGCACAAGCGCCAAACAAGAAGGTGATTCAAGATTGATACCCTACAGGAGCCGCAGTCTCCGCTGGTGGCATGAGCATTTTGAGGCCGCAGCCGTGCGTTATTCGAAACTGCACTGGAGACTGGATATCGAAGGTCAAAAGGTCTTTGGGCGTGTTTCAGGGCACACCTTTGAGGGTGGAAGTTTTCTTAGCCTCGAGCCCATTGTCTGGGTGCTAACGCATTCCAAGCCAGGACAAAACAGTCAAACCATCGGTCTGGCTGATTCCCTGGGCTGGCCTTATGTGCTCAAGCCAGTTGCATGCAGCGCCAGCAGATATGTGCTGTTGAGAACGCTTGAGGCCATGAGTCTGGGCAGCCTGCGGCTCAATTCGGGGCTGGATCATT
>JBGTHR010000251.1:0-3245 GCA_041746095.1 Gammaproteobacteria bacterium
TATCAAGGATTAATATTAAATCAACTCTACTTGCATCCACCCTGATCATATCCATGACTTGCGGCGTATCTTTCGCGGGGACCGGTACAGATAATTCAAATTTCTCGCAACTGGACGCTGACGAGAGTGGAAGCATCAGCACTGAGGAAGCCAAAGCCATGCCAGCGTTGGAGCAGTATTTCACTCAAGTAGATGCTGATGGTGATGGACAGGTCAGCGAGAATGAATATCTGGATGCAATTGGCTCGGGCTCGCAATCAGAGGCTCCAGGTTCATAAGACCGAGATTTATAAGCCAATGGCTGTAAGCTACTATTCATTCCAAGGTTGGGCTCTCTGTCGGTGTTGAAACAACGCTGACAGTGCTATATCGCCTGGGAGTTCTCCCTCCTCCCTCCTCCCTCTCAGGTGATTAGCCCCTCATAATCAAATAATAATTTCTTCATCCGCGAGAATTTATAAGCAGCATAGCATTGTTGTCATAATGACCCACAAGGCCATCTTAACCCTAGAAATCATGTGCTTGGTTATTCGCATGGAGAAAATATGAAGGATTCAGTAATCATTGCTGTTTTTGTAAATTTAGCCGTGGTGATGCTTGCTACTTCTGGACAACCTGATTTTGCAGAGAACAGATTGACAGAGGTCAAGTACGAGCAATCAAATCCCAAGTTATTTCCAACAGAGAACCTGATACATCCAAACTCCTACTTTACGGCGCATAAGTTATCGCTATGTGCGGCAAATCCAGAGGGTGCGGATCAATATCAGGTAACAGTTAGCCAGTGCGTCGGGCTAGATATATCTACTATTCCACTGATGCGAGATGAGGTGTTAGCACAATCCCGATGATAATGTCGACCAGATGATAATGCTGACCAAAGGAACCCAGTAAGAAAACCAATGAACTACCCCGCCGCAAGCAGCCGGGCATCAATTCGGTAGAAATTTTTTGTTTCGCCCCAAGGGGGCGGGAATTACGCCCTCAGTGATTAAAAGAACTTTCGAACTTATTTTAAATTCAATGTGAAGTTGACCGAGTCAGCTGATCACGCAACAAGCGTTTTCTAATACCCCAGCAAGCGTGGACCCTCGGAAATCAGACCATCCGTAAACAACCCATCTGCAATGCTCTCCTCTCCTTGAAAAACTCCGACGGATCAACAA
The DNA here is from genome assembly GCA_041746095.1 of Gammaproteobacteria bacterium. Lineage (GTDB taxonomy): Bacteria > Pseudomonadota > Gammaproteobacteria > JBGTHR01 > JBGTHR01 > JBGTHR01. The sequence goes on from JBGTHR010000251.1 coordinate 1,167, forward strand.
AATCGACCTGCCTTTAATCCCGCGCTGGAATGTTCCATTAACTCCAGATAGTCCTGATTCTCGCATACTGCTATTGTGCTGGATTAAACCAGATCGATAGTGAGCAGAGGCAGGACTATAGCAATTTTGATGCGTTACCTTCCAACAAGCATATTTCAACTGACGCTGATGGGTTTTGCGCTGGTGTCGTTGCCACTGATTGTTGCGTTAGTTGTGACAGTCTACCAGGTGGATCACTTGTCTCAACGGAGCCTAAAGGCGGTTTTTGATTCCGCGAATTCTGTGCAGAATAGCCGCCGGTTAGTCGAACTGGCGACGGCCATGGAACGGAGCGCCAGCCAGTATCAGGTGCTGGGTGACCCAACGCTCTATCACCTGTATCTGGACAAACACAATGAATTTGAAAGAGTTTCCAACGCAATCTCAAAAGTCGGAATCAATCCCGCGTTGCAATCCAGATTAGATGAACTCAACAAACATGAAAAGGATTTGTATGGCAGAATTGTGCAGACACGTGATAATTTGGAAGAAATAAAACCAATTCTGCAGGAATTTCCCGAGTTATCAAGTCTGGCGCGACCCTTACTGATCGATATCAGCAAGCGTATTGCAGATGCAGCCAATGCCATGCATGATCAGGCCGACCGGATCAAACACCAGTTATTACTGATGTTTACTGCCTTGATACCTCTGGCGCTGATTCTGGCGGGCATTTTTACCGTACTGATAACACGTCCACTGCGACAGATTAACGAGGCGATACGGAGAATGGGATCAGATGGTTTTACTGACAGCATTGAGGTCGATGGACCGATGGATATACGCGAGCTCGGTGAACACCTGGAGTGGCTGCGCAGACATCTCGCTGATCTGGAAAATCAGAAGGTTAATTTTCTGAGGCAGATATCACATGATCTAAAGACGCCTTTGACCGCTATTCGTGAAGGCTCTGAACTTCTTTCTGAACGGGTGCTGGGCAATCTCAACACTAAACAGATAGAAGTGGCACAAATACTCAAAGACAACAGTGTGCGATTACAGGATCTTATCGAAAACCTGCTCCATTTTAATGTAGCACAATCGCCCGCCTCTCAAATCAATATCAAGGCGACGTCGATCGAGGCTACAATTCGCAAGGTGATTCAAGACCACGAGCTTGCGCTCCGCTCAGCCAATCTGGAGCTTCAATTAAGTTTAAGACCCGCCCAGGTAATATCAGACCCCGATCAGTTACGCATGATATTTGATAACCTGCTATCCAATGCAATCAAATACTCACCTCAGAATGGCAGAATTACTATTGGTATGACTGAAGCAGACAATAACGCGCTTATTGATATCGTTGATGAGGGGCCAGGTATTGATCCTATGGAACAAAAACATATATTTTCCGCCTACTTTCAGGGTACGGCGAGTCATAGTGGCCGCGTCAAAGGCACCGGTCTGGGTCTGGCGATTGCCAAGGAATTCGTGAGCCTGATCAATGGCAGAATCGAAATTCTTCAAGGTACACAAAAGGGTGCGCATTTCCGTGTAATTCTGCCTGCTGACGCCAACGACAATGCATAATGCAAAAGCTCAGATGATGATAATTCTGCCACTCATGTTGCTCGTACCTGGCGCATGTACTCTGCCAGAAAGACAAATACAATCGCAACAATCAGAACATGAATGCAAAGCACTACTTTCTCAAGTGCTGGAGAGCGAACGGCAGAAACGTACTATTCTTGAGCAACAGTTCACAGCCACTGAAGTTGAACGTTATAAAACCCTGGACAGTGAAAACACGATCACCGCACAGGTGAATGAGCTGGTGAAGCTGCGTGAAGAAAACAGGACACTTCGTGACCAGCTGAATCAGCTCAAAGACATCGAGAAAACCATAAATGAACACGAACCGTCCGCTATTTTGCCGCTGAACGAAAGACAGATACCGGACGATATCGATGAATAACCACGCATCCCACAGAATTCTTGTCGTGGATGATGATGAAAGTCTGTTGCGCCTGCTTGCTATTAGACTTCAGTCGAAAGGCTATTGTGTAGAGGCAGTCAGTGACGGCAAAACCGCCTTGGGAA
>JBGTHR010000252.1:0-3312 GCA_041746095.1 Gammaproteobacteria bacterium
ATTTTGCTAGTCGGTGCATCGACAACTGTCGCTATTGCGGCTGACGAGTGGCAGATGATTCCTATGCCTGGTCAGCCTGATGCAAAACCCTTCACCTTGCCTGACCTGGACGGCGAACTGCATTCATTGTCAGAATACCGCAACAAATTTGTACTGGTTAATTTCTGGAGGAACGATTGCAAGATTTGTCGCAGCGAGATGTCAGCCCTGCACCATCACAACACGCTGATGCAGGACAAAGGATATGCGGTAGTTGCGATTCATGCCGGGCCAGGGGAGGCTGAGATCCGCAAACTGGTCAAACTTGACCCCGTAGATTACACCATTCTGATCGATGCGGATCTCGTGCTAGGGGACTGGGGGATTCCGACGTTACCCACCAGTTATCTTGTCAGTCCGCAAGGAAAGCTGCTTTACCGGGCAGTAGGTCCGCGAGACTGGGCTTCACCTGCGATGCAGGATTTTCTGGAGAATGTCATGGTGCAGCATGCTTCTGACCAAAAACCTGAAAATGCCTCATCCGATGGTGAGCGTGAGCCTGTCGGCAGGGAATCGCCACAAAAACCCGGTAGTCCAAGTTTGTAATCATTCCTTGAATTTGTGAATATAGATTAAATGAATTATCTATCCAGAAGTATTTTGATGTTAGCCCTATGCATGATCAGCATGGCGGTGAGCGCTGATATTCGGCTCATGGATAAGGTCGAATCCCAGCCAGCCGCGAGTGAATTCGCCTTACCGGATATTGATGGAATGATACGCCGACTATCTGACTACAAAGGCAAATACCTGTTGGTCAATTTCTGGGCAGTCTGGTGTCAGCCGTGCCGTGAAGAAATGCCTGCAATGAATGTCCTCAATGATAAATTGAAGAGTGAAGATTTCGACATGGTGGCTATACATGTCGGGCCGGCCGAGCCTGGAATTGATAAATTTATGCAGGAGATACCGGTCGATTTTACTATTCTGGTGGATGCCGATATCTCTCTGACAGAATGGAATGTAATCGGCCTGCCCACTACCTTTCTGATTGATCCAGAGGGCCGAATCATCTATCGTGCATTGAGTCTGCGTGAATGGGATGCCCCCGAAATGATCAGGTTTCTTGACACTATTCTTGCTGGAAAGCCGGGTTGACCGCAACGCGCCGGCCATGATTCAGAGCAGTAAAACAGCTTGATTTCTGAGGACGCCATCCATTTGCTTGAATCCTGTCTGGGTGAGGAATTTCCAGGCTACTCCATTGAAGGCAGGCAGGCAGAGCAGGGTGGTTATCTATTTCGAATCAGCAAGTCCGAGCAACACCATACATTGTATGTGGATGAGACTGCCGTTGCAGGCAAGGATACGGAGGATCTCAGGACATTTTTCTATAATTGTGATGTAGCATCAGTGCTTCGCCATGTAGGTGATTTCACCGTCAGCCTGACTGACAGTGGGTGTATTTTCGGTAATCTTTGATACCGAGTGTTTGGCAGGCTGTATTACGGACAGCCTGCCAGATTTGTCACGATTTGTTCGCCTATGGAGCGGAAAAATCCTGTACCGTTGTCTGGCCGGCGGTCACTGAAATATTGGCTGGTTGCACAAAGTTTATGTCATCATCAACCGTTGGATTATCATCCAATCCCTGGCAGGTAAACGCTACGGTATAGTCGCCAGTTTCAATAAATCCGATTGTGTACTCATAGCGGCCAGAGTTCGAATTCTGCGTTACGTTTGCCGTTGTCAGAGGGCTATCCGGATTCGCGGGATCGCCATTGGTATCGACGAACACATCCCCGGTGCTGGCGTCAGATCCTGCATATAAATAGACAGCATTGCCCTCATCAGCAGCCAAATCATTAGTGCAATTCGCATCCATAACCAGGGCATCGGCAACGGCGCCACTGATTGTGCCGACCTCGACATTATTGATCAGACGCAATGACGGGCGCAGAAAATAATCACCGTTTTGACCGTTAGGCTGGTTCAGTGCACTTCGTAATTGGAAGTCGATGGTGAAATTGGCGTTTCCTCCGGCAGGTACTGTAAAACCCCGGTTTAACTGCAGGAACCGGCGATTATTACCATTGCCATTATTCTGCTGACCTGGAATGAGTAAGTTTTGACGGCTTCCATCATCTTCGTCCACGAATGAATCAGGGGCATTTGGGATCACGAATAGACGAATAAAATTATATTCGCCGGCTGGCACATCAGTAGCCTCCAGAATCGGCTCAGAAGCATTTCCCTGTAAATCAAGCAGATTCTCGATCACCCTGGGAGTCTCGAAATCAATAGTGATCCGTTCCCCACCTTGTGGCTGCAGGGCGATACCGTCAAATGTCACTTGTACTCTAGTAACATCATCCACTGGCGCATCGGTAGCGCTGAAGCTGACTGAGCCCGTGGTACTGCTGCTGGAGTTGTCACTTCCGCCACCGCCACCACCTCCGCAAGCGCTAAGTAACAAGAAGGAAATGAGTAATAAAGATGGTTGTATAGGCTTCATGAAATGATCCTGTTATCGAGTTAAATTGAGACCGTAAACGCGCGTTTTATTAGAATTTAAAACCTTCCCAGGTTCCGTCTGAGAGACGGCATGCCCTTCCCCGGCCTTTTTTTGTTATGCCGGTGGATGAGATCTCGGAAATGTATTCTCGGCAATGTCTGCCTTCATCCATATAAGATTGAATTGGAGTAATGCGATAATTCAGAGAAGTTGCAGGATTTTGCCATGTAACAGCGTGTCCATCCTCAGCAAGCTCAAATGTCTGGCCAGTGCAATATCGGTCTGCGTTATCCAGAGTAAGGCCTACAGCTTTTCCCACAAATATTCCAATTAGAGCGCCTGCGACAATCGCGGCCGTTCTGCTATCTCCTTTGCCCACTGTTGAGCCCACAGTTCCACCCAGCACACCACCCAAGATGGTTCCCACAACCTCACGATTGCAGCGCCCATCGAAAATGCCGATATCTGGGGCAGAGCGCTTTTCTTTGTGTTTGTTGCGGTAACCATGGGCAGGCGCCCAGGGTGGCGGTTTGGCAAAAATATCTACGGGTATAACCAGCATGAGTGTGCAAAGTAATAAGATCAGGTTTTTCATTTTGATGGAGCCTCAGTCATGCATTGATACGAACTTAACTATGTGATTTGATAAATTAAGGAAGAGCTGAAGCAAATCATCCACACCATTTTCGGGCAAAATAAGGCGCATGTTTTTCAATGCTTTTATAAACAACTCGGCCGCAAGCGACCGAGTTTTAAAACAATCCGAGTTGCCTGCTCGCTTCTTCGCCCTTATCCATAACCTTGAGCTGATCCTGAAC
>JBGTHR010000253.1:0-3855 GCA_041746095.1 Gammaproteobacteria bacterium
ATGGTATTTATGGCGTTACGACAGGTCTGCGGAACCGGGGTTCACATGCAACATAATTACTGCCGAGATTCCCAGAATTGCGCAACTATTAAGTTTCGCCAACAAGTCTGGATGCGGTACGGAGTCAGCAGCGCGCCAGGAATATTGTATGCATACTGGTTGTTGCTGATTGCTTGCCTCGAATGAGATCCTAAATGACACTACTCAGCAAAACAGAGGATGGCCGCTGTCTGGAAAACGCAGATCCAAATACAGGTTGTATATGTTGATTTGCATAACAGCTTTATTCGAAGTCCTCATGTAACATATTTTGCACAGTTAAAACTTCTATTCGCCATTCTCAATATTGGCATTAATCTCTTCGAGGTAAGGGCTTACCCTGTCCGACCAGCCGGGATCCAGACTCACCGCTTTATTCAGATTTCCCTGTGCAGCCAACCACTCCTCCTGCTGGTAGTAAGTCAAGCCCAGATAAAAATAACCGAAGTCATCATAGGGATGGCTGGTGATACGCAAATTTGCCTTTTCGGCAAGTGCATCGAATTTCCCCTGAAGATAGAGCTCTTCCATTTGTTCGGAAGCAGAAACCACCTGTTGCTTTTGAATGATCCCGTTAAACACCGAGATGGCATCATAGAAAAAATAAATTTGACAGGCCGCTGATACACAAACAACAATAATCAGCGCCCAGATTGCTTTCTTAAGTGCACGTAGATCAGCAGCCTGTGATAAGCCAATCGTGTTTCTGCGCCTGTCATTGGCGACAGTAAATGAATCATTCATACAGTCAGTAAGTTAGTCACTGGTTTCAAAGCCATAACGGAGATACGAGCAAATTCCCTATATAAAATAACACGTAAGTTCGGCCATGGCACGAAATAACTGGGGCTCTCAAATACAGAAACACAACACATTACCCGGCAATAAGCTGTCACAATGCCACAAATACAGAGGTTATAAAGGGTTATCCTGTAATATAACATTTGCCTCTGGACTCTATTCCTCGACGAACACCTCTGGATCAAATACCACTTGTGATTTGAACTCAAGCACGCTAGTTTTACGTTTGGCAATCATCGAGCATCACCTACTCACGCCCTCTTACTATGAAGCTACTGGTTGCCGGAATCTTACTACTCCTGACGCACGCCTTGCCGGCGGCGGCGTATGACTATCCCATCAAGGATCCGTATGCCGCTACCGTTTTAGGCACCCCCGCCGCGAATAGATTTAGCACCACCGGTCCATCACATTCCGGTGTTGAAAAACTAAACCTGTTTCCGGGACGCCGTGTGCCTGCTATCTTCTGGTATGGCAATGAATATCGAGTTGGAATCGATCTGCAGGATGCTGAAAGCGCGCCTCTCATCTTTATCCTATCCGGCACAGGCTCAACATTTGAGTCCGCTAAAACCCGGTTTTTAAGAGACGTTTTTTTCGATGCGGGTTTTCATGTTGTCAGCCTGTCTTCAACAACGACCGATGAATTCATCACTTCCGGCTCCAGATCATCACGGCCAGGAAATATAGGCGACGATGCCGTCGATCTCTATCGAATCATGAAACTGACCTATGACAGCATCTGGACTGACACGCGCGCTGACGGTTTCTACCTTACTGGCTTTAGCATAGGCGCGCTTTATTCTGCTTATCTGGGCGAACTGGACTCGCGTGAGCAGTACTTCAAATTCAACCGGATATTGATGCTCAACCCACCAGTCAATTTGTATAATTCCGCCCTTCGTCTGGACAGATTAATCGAGGAGAACCTACCGGGTGGCATCACCCGTGTTGGCGATTTTGTTGAGCAGGTCTTTAAACGTTACGCACCCTATTTCAATCAGGTGGGCGGGCTGGAAATTGACAGCGAGTTTTTGTTCGCACTGCAGAAGAATGAATCTCTAAGCAGTGAAGAACTCAAGGTGCTGGTTGGACTGGTATTCAGGCTGGCGGCCAGCAGTATGGTATTTACTTCAGATGTAATGACGCACTCTGGCAAAGTCGTTTCAACCAGGGAAAAAATTACTACTGGAGATACGCTCACAGGCTACTTCAAACAGACGTTGTACTGGGGATTTAAAGACTATTTCGAGCGCATCCTGCTGCCGTATATGCAGAGCCGTGAGCCGGATATTATACGGCAGGATCTGATTCACAGACTCAGTCTCGATAATATATCCGGGTATCTCGCCCGTACTCAAACTATAGGTGTGATCACCAGCCGCGATGATATTATCCTGGATGAATCCGATCTGGAATTCTTATCTGAAACATTTGGTGATCGTGCGACCATTTATCCCACTGGCGGGCATGGCGGCAATATAGAATATACCGATAACATCATGCGCATGCTTGAGTTCTTTAATGTTCAGACTCCCCTGCTAGTCCAGTGAGACACTCCTTGCCGTGTCGGCTACTTATGCTGTGCCCTGCATTGCTGTTTTGCCTATGGATAACGGCTTGCGCCACGACTTCAGCTCCGGTGCCACTGGGTGATGCAGAACTCACTGCACAGGCGTATAGCGGGCAGTTCAATTTTCTCGACGTCTATGACCCTTTTGAGTCGCTCAACCGAAGAATCTACAAGTTCAATGCGAAATTCGATCAGTACGTCTTCCTGCCGGCCATTAATGCCTATAGGTTTATTACACCAAAGTTTTTCCGCGCCGGGGTTTCCAACTTCTTCTCCAATCTGAATGAAGTGCCCGTGCTGGCAAACTCTATTCTGCAAATAAAGCCGCAAAGCTCATTGGTCACCTTAGGCCGTTTTATAATCAACACTACCGTAGGCATAGGCGGACTGTGGAATCCAGCGACTAAACTTGGGCTGGATAAAAAGAACGAAGATCTGGGGCAAACGCTTGGCCACTACAGGGTTGCCTCCGGGCCCTATCTGGTGCTGCCGATACTGGGTCCGTCAAACCTGCGAGATGGCGCTGGCATGGTAGGTGATCGCTTGTTCCGGGGTCAGGTAAACCCTCTCTACTTCGACGAGACTGCGAGCACACACGTTGCACTTTATGGCGTGGAATCACTGAATCTGCGCTACCTCAATCCATTCAGATACGGGCAGTTCGGTTCACCGTTTGAATACGATCTGATCCGCTATTTTTATACCAAACAACGCGAATTTCTGATCGCGCAGTAAGTTGTATGTTTTCTGAAATGGAAGCTGGCCATTTATGCCCGCCTTCATGAGACACTCTGGCTAGATTCCGCCTCAATGAATACCCGTTTTACATTCGGGTAGGCGGTTTTGATGGCCTTGTCTATACTGGCAATAGTTCCTTCCACATCGGCAAGCGAAACCTGATCGGCAAAATCCACACTCAGATTCACCAGAATAAAGCTGGGGCCCATGTGCATGGTCAGCACTTCGTTGACATGCTCAATACTGGAATAATGCGACAACATGTCACGTATGCCCTGTACCACTCGATTCTCCGCGCTCTCACCGATCAGCAGCCCCTTGGTTTCATAGGCCAGCCAGATGGCGGTGGCCCCTAATATCAGGCCGATGACCACCGACGCCGCGCCATCATAATATTGGTTACCCGTGATCTGACCCAGCAGGACACCAAATAGAGCCACCAACAATCCCAGCATGGCCGCGGAATCCTCAAACAGCACCACAAAAGTGGTAGGATCCTTGCCGTGGCGTACGGCATAGAAATAGCTGCTGTCGCCTTTCTGCCGCCTGAACTCTATAACAGCATAAGTAAGTGCAAAACCTTCAAAAATTATCGCCAGACCCAGCACGATATAAATAATCAGCGGATTCGTAACCACGGCCGGATGCACCAGATGATGCACCCCCTCATATATTCACACTCCGGCGCCTACGGCAAAGATGAG
>JBGTHR010000254.1:0-5493 GCA_041746095.1 Gammaproteobacteria bacterium
ATCGACGACTCGGACGGATCACAGAATTGCCAGCCAGGCAAAATCTAATTGCCGAAGATACGCAATTATTTGTTGCTCCCGCTCCCTTGCCACTATCAAGACCAGAGGAAAACAATAAAGTGCTTGCCCGACTCGTCTGTAAGTTCGATCCAGCTTTGCGGGATGAGCGCAATCGTGGCTTGGGCAAACTTGGCGAGGAGCGTGTACTGCGGTCTGAACGTGTGCGGTTGATTACAGTTGGTCGAGATGATCTTGCAAAGAGAGTCCGCTGGGTATCGCAAGAGGATGGAGACGGTGCAGGTTATGACATTCTGTCGTTTTCGGATCAAGGAGATGAGCGCTTTCTTGAAGTAAAGACAACAATAGGAAATAACCAAACTCCGTTCTTCATATCCAGAAATGAGAAACAATTTTCAGAGGAAAGGCCGGATGGATTTCGTATCTTTAGAATTTACGATTTCGCCAGGGAACCCAAGGCTTTCTTAATCGAGCCACCGCTCGCTCACAAGTTAATATTGGAAACTGCAAATTACAGAGCTTCTTTTAGATAAAGATCAGGCCGCCTCTTTGACTGGATATGGTTCCCGGCAGCGCGGCATGACTCAGCAGCATCAGTGGAAATTGGCTTCAATCAACAGGTATACATCCTTGCCCGACCAATGATGCTTCTCCATCAAATTCATTTTTAAATTCGTTCCCGACGGTACTTTAGTCTGTACGAGCAAAGAAAAGCGGCGGTTTTTTTTGCGGTTCTTGAACTTCAAAAGTATGATATCAAAGGCTTTTAAGCACGCTGGACGGTAAACCTGTAATCGCAATAGTGTTAGTACAGCGACGTTCGGTATAAATTATTGTTAATTCGCAGTGTTACTTAGAAAATTGCTTAAAATGTTCAGACTCGGCTGTGGTTATAGTATAAGTGAGATGCTTAAGCCTGCTTTTCCTGCCATTCTTCCGGCGTGTAAGCCCTGATGGTCAGCGCATGCAGGGCGCCACTGGCAATCTGCGCATTGACTGTGCCGTAGACCAGCTGTTGTTCTTTTACCATGGATAATTCCTTGAAGGCATCGCTTATCACCACGGCCTCGTATTTTCCCTGCTGGCCTGTCACATGAGCCTGTGAGCCGGGAATCCCCGACTCGATTAACTGTTTAATTTCTTCCGGATCCATAGCTAAACCTGATTATCAAAAGACGGTAATATTGTATAGCATACGCGCTAGATACAGAACGCGGCACATATACTTGACTCAGTGTGTGCGTCAATTTCGTAAATGAGAATCCACTATTAAAGGTGTTGATATGCTTTTCAGGCAACTTTTCGAGACTGAATCATCTACTTACACATACCTGCTTTCCTGCCCGGATACCGGCAAGACAGCACTGATCGACCCGGTACTGGAAACAATCACGCGTGACCTGGAGCTATTGCAGAAACTGGGTCTGTCACTGGATTACGTCATTGAGACCCACATTCATGCGGATCATCTCACCAGCGCCCGTAAGCTGCGCGCACAGACCGGTTGCAAGGTTGCCGGACCCGCACAGGATGAACTCCCCTGCCGGGATATCGGTTTACGCGAGGGTGAGACGTTCCAGCTTGGCAATATCGAAATTCATCCATTGTTTACCCCCGGCCATACCGATACTCATCATGCCTATCTTTATGATAACGGGACACAACAGATGCTGTTCTCCGGTGATGCCCTGCTGATCGAGGCCTGTGGCCGTACGGATTTTCAATCGGGTGACGCTGCGACACTCTATAAATCCATACACGGGAAGTTTTTTACCTTGCCTGATGAAACCCTGGTCTATCCGGCACACGATTACAAGCAACGCACGCTCACCACAATCGGCCAGGAAAAGATGCGCAACCCGAGGTTGGACAACGGCAAGACACTGGAAGAGTTTGTCGCCATCATGGACGGACTGGATCTGGCTTATCCGAAGAAGATCGATTTCGCCGTGCCGGGCAATGAATTATGCGGCGAGTGTCCTGACAACGTGCCCGATGATATGCGCAAGCTGTGTGATATCAGTATTCAGGGGTGACAAACTGCACAGCCTTATTCTGATCTAATCTGGCCTGAGCAGAAAGCCGGTGCGCTTGCCGGCGGAGGTGGATGATCCTCTATATGTGTCGTGAATTCCACGTAACGATTTAAGAAAGGTCTACAATACTGACAGGATGTGCATAAGCGTCTCCTAAAGTGTAGTAGTTAAGACATAATGTGACAGCTGACTATCCCGGGACCGACGGATCTGCGGCCAATGTTGAGGTAATGCGGGAGGCATGAAATAGATGGCCCAACAGGCTGCACATGATCAGACCTTACTGCTGGTGCGCTTGGCGACGGCGATGCTTGTCATCGCAGCCCTCTACTGGGGACAAGGGGTGTTGATCCCGATCGTGCTGGCCGCATTGCTGAGCTTCGTGTTGGCGCCGGTGGCCGACTGGCTGGAGCGGTGGCATGTGCCGCGCGCGGCGAGCGTGATCCTGGTGGCCGTTTTGGCCTTTGCTGCCTTGGGTGGCGTGGTCTCGATCATAACCAATCAACTGGTGAGTTTGGCCGAGTCCCTGCCCAAGTACCAACAGAACATCGAGCAGCGTTTCCGGCTTTTTCAGAACAACGAGCCTGGCGCGTTCGAGAAGACGGCGAATATGTTCGGAGATATCAAGGAGGATGTAGACAGGGAGGCCGAAGAACGCACAAATCAAGCCGCTGAGGCTGACTCGCAGCCATTCGAGACTCCAGCGCGGTCATCAGTGCGTAGTAATCCAGGTGGAGACAGCAGTGAGGAGAGGCCGGCCCTGGTTGAGATAGTTGAACCGGAACTCTCGGCGTTCGAACTCCTCAAGCAATATGCCGGGCCACTGCTAGGTCCGGTGGGCACCGCAGGCCTGGTCGCGGTCTTTGTGATCTTCATTCTGCTCCAGCGTGAGGATCTGCGGGATCGCATGATTCGCCTGATGGGCACCCGCCTGGACGTCACCACTCGGGCGCTGGACGATGCCGGCAATCGAATCAGCCGATACCTGTTGATGCAGTTGATCATCAATGTCACGTATGGTCTGCCGGTAGCCATTGGTCTGTGGCTGATCGGCGTCCCCAGCGCTATATTGTGGGGTTTACTCGCCATACTGTTGCGGTTCATCCCATACATCGGACCCTGGCTGGCGGCCTCCATGCCTATTCTGCTGTCATTAGCGGTGTTCGATGGCTGGCTCTGGCCGCTTGCCGTGGTAGGACTTCTGGTCAGCCTGGAGCTTTTCTCCAACAATGTGATGGAACCGTGGCTTTATGGTTCGAGCACCGGCCTCTCACCGGTGGCGGTGATACTGGCGGTCGTTTTCTGGAGCGCCTTATGGGGAGGTGTAGGGTTGCTGCTCGCTATCCCGTTGACGGTTTGCCTGGTGGTCGCCAGCAAGCACATCCCGCCACTGGAATTTATCACTGTTCTGTTGAGCCGGGAGTCCGCCCTGCCACCGGCGGAGCGATTCTATCAACGTCTGTTGGCGGGCGATGACGATGAGGCCGAAGAGCTGGCGCTCAAGCATGCGGAGCAACACGGATTGATGAACCTTTATGATCAGGTGATGCTGCCCGCCATACACCTGGCCGAAAGCGATCGCCACGCGGGTCGGTTGGAGCCGGACAGGGTTCATGCGCTCGAGGAGTATGTAAGTGAGATCATCGAAGAAATGGGGGAGTGGCAACAGAGATGGGAGGATGGACAGGGCGAAGAACGGGCGGAAACACCGCGCTCAAACGATCAGGTCTTGTTCTGTCTTCCGGCGCGCGATAAGGCCGACGAGCTGGCCGCGCGTATGTTCGCCCAGGTGTTGAATACCCAGGGTGTGACAGCAGATGCCGTATCGGTCAAGGCCCTTGCAGGCGAAATCATGACTCGAATTGAGGGCTCCGACATGCCACTGGTGTGCATTTCTGCATTGCCGCCCGGGGCCGTGAGTCACGCGCGTTACTTGTGCAAGCGCCTCGATCGACAGTTTCCAGACCTGAGGATAATCGTGGGTCTCTGGAACGTGACGGACAATCTGGAACGGATTACGGCCCGACTCACCGAGGCCGGCGCTGATCACGTGATCACCACCCTGGAGGAGGGCACAGAGCAGGTACGGCGTGGGTTGTCCGCCCTGAACCTCATCACGACCGTATCATCAAAAAATGAGGGGGAGAATATTGCAGCCAGTGGCCTGCAACCGAGTGAAGGGTAGGTCTTTCAATCGTCTGTACTCTTGAACTTGATACCGCCTTGATTAATTTCAGTGTTACGCCCCGTCGGGCCATATCCTCGCAACATTGAAATCCCACGTCGGTCGCACCATCCCCGCCTGAGGTGATGCTGACCTTTTCTCGGTAATGAGGAGAACTACGTCGGGAGTTAGATTGGAGCACTTCTCTGGATTCCGCAGAGCTCCATTCAACTACGCGCTCGCCGAAGGATCACGGCAATCGACATCCAGGAACCTATTCGAGATCCTTCTTATCGTGTTTCATCTCTAGTCAGTCCTCGCCCTCGCCAGAAGGCGAAGATCGCGGGGAAAACCAGCAGCACCATGATCAAACTTGATGCCACGCCGCCCAGCATGGGCGCGGCGATGCGTTTCATTACATCGGCGCCGGTACCGTTTGAGTACATGATCGGCACCAGTCCCAGGAACAGCGCAAGACCCGTCATGAGTTTGGGCCGCAGGCGTTGTGCCGCACCCTCGATAATGGACTCCGTAAGATCGGCGCGGTTGTTCATCCGTCCCTCGGCTTTATGGCGTTTCCAGGCAATATCGAGATACAGCATCATCAATAGACCCAGTTCGACGGCAAGACCCGCCACGGCGATGATGCCCACCGCTACCGCAACACTGAGTTTGTAGTCCAGAAAGGCCAGCAGCCAGATACTGCCCACCAGTGAGAACGGCAGCGCCAGCATTACGATCAGGGTTTTTGATTCAAGTTTCTGCGACGCAAGTTTTTTCGTCTAGGATACACAGTGACCTCGCATATTTAATGACCCACCTCAGTCAGTACAAGGCTAAACCTTGCAATCCAGCCAGGGGTAGCTTGCGCCATCCCCGCCCGCTGAATGTCACTTTCAAGGTGATAGAATCAGACTTACTGAGTTGAACGCCCTGATTCCGTGGTCTGGCCATTAGTGGTCCCCGTGCCGTCTGCCGTGGTTTTTGAGGCAGCATGCATTCCTTCGTGATGCATCATGTCCTTGCACCGGCCCATCATGGCCTTTCGGTCACCCATCATTCCACCTGACATCATGTCACCGTGCCCCATACCGCGCATGGTTTCCATCTGTGTGCTGTCACTCTGTGCGTAGAGCGCCGTGCTGGAGATCAGTCCAATACCAAGGATGGATGTCAATAGAATATTAGATTTGAAGTGTTTCATAGTCAGTTTCCTGTTGTGAGTTAATGTGCTTAGCGATTTGCAGGTATAGGAGAACATGAGTATGTAACCGG